>JAUWTC010000167.1 GCA_030609785.1 Holophagae bacterium | reverse complement strand
TTCAGGGCCTGCACCCAGCGCCGGGTGGGAGCGCACGACTCCGATCGTGCATCGTGACTTTCGAGTATTCGATGTCTTCGAGGTCACGATGCAGGTACGGAGACCTGCGCTCCAGGAGTTGCTTCCAGCGTCACGATGCGGGCCAGGAGGCCCGCGCTCCCACATGCCGTCCCAGCAGCCCTTTTCATCTCAATTTTCGTGCCTCTTTGTGCCTTTTTGTGGCTATTCCGGTGTTTTTGCAGGAGGCTCAGCTAACAGCTCTCGTTCATCTCGATCCCTTCCCCATCGCGGCCATCATTTTGCTCATGCCGGGGGGCATGGCGAGGCGGCCGATCTTTTCGACGAGGAAGGACGACTTCATGATCAGCTTCATCGAGGAGAGCATGTAGCGCCTCCGAAACTCGTCCGGGTAGTTCATGAAGTCCGTCATCTTGCTCATGTAGAAATCTCGGTAACAGCGAACGATGGCGCTGTCGATTTCCCTCAGGGTCATCGCCTCGGGTTCGACGATCGGTTCGATCAGGTTGTAGCTGGCATAGTCGTGGACCCGAACCCGGTCTTTCATCTCGTCCCACAGTTCGGCGTAGGGCCAGGGCGTGATGCACAGAAAGTGCGCCATGTCGGGATCGAACTCCTTGGCCAGCCGCAGGGTCTCGGCGACGGTTTCTTGGGTCTCGTGCGGGAAACCCAGGACGAACGACGTCTCGGACATCATTCCGTGCTTCCGGATCAGGCGTAGGGCCTCCTTGGAGATATCCGTCGTCAGTTCCTTGTTGATCAGGTCGAGGGTCTCCTGGTCCGTCGCTTCGAGTCCCACGTAGATGTGCACGATGCCCGCCTTGCGGTACTTGGGCAAAATGGCCTCGTCACGCACGATGTCTTCGGCGCGGGTCTCCATCAAGAGGTACAGGGGCAGGTCCAGGGCGATCAGGCGATCCAGGATCTCCTCCCAACGGGCGGCGTCGCCGGTCGGGTACTCGTCGGAGATCAGGATGACGTTGACGCCGTATTTTCGATAGAGGTGTTCGATTTCCGCCACGACCGGTTCGGGGCGGCGATCGCGCCACTGCTTGTCCCAAAACAGCTGCTGCGAGCAGAAGGTGCAGGTGTGGTTGCAGCCGCGGGAGGTGCTGATGGCGCCGAGCGTTGAGTCCGGAATAACGAAGTACTTGTAGGTATCCCAGTTCAGCAGGTCGTACGCGGCCGGGTAGGCCTCGAGATCCTGCATGAAAAGGCGGGGCGGGGTCTTGATGAACTCTCCCTGAGAGTCCAGGAAAGCGATGCCGCGCACGCCAGAGGGATCGGCGCCGTCTCCGAGGGCGCGCAGCAACTCCTCGGTGGTCTGCTCGCCTTCGCCGCAGATGACGAAGTCGACCGCACCTTTGTCTGCCCGCAGGACCTCCTCGGCCATGAACGTCGGGTGGACGCCGCCGAAGATGACCTTGGTCCAGGGCGAGACCTTCTTGATCCGGCGGGCGGTTTCCAGCGCGGCGGGCATGGTGGCGGTGATCGATCCAATGCCGACGTAATCCGGCTTGACCTCGCGGACCTTCTTCTCGATGGCCTCCTGGTCTACGAAAAGGCTCATCGCGTCATAGAGTTCGACTGTTACTCCTGCCCGGCGAGCGGCCGTGGCGATGTAGAGCAGGTTGAGCGGCGCCCAACGACCGGCGACCTCCACGACCCCGCAGTGGTAGGGCGGTGAGACAAGAAGCAGGGAGTGGGAACGTTTTGTCATCAATCGTCCTCTTCAACTGTAGCAGGGTTGAGATTTGGTCGCGTTTCTTCAGAAGACTCCGTGTTCCAGCCGGGAAGGCCGGCGAGCCGGCGGCGGAGTTGCACCCAGGCAAAAACGCCTGCACCCAACATGGAGAGAATCAGCACGTGTTTGAGGATCAACACGGGAACCAGGCCTCGACCCATGGCCGGAAGCCACTCGAAGCGCATGAAGTAGACCGTGCGTACGATGCCTGTTGTGATGATGACGCCGATGGAGCCCCAAACAAAACGCAGGCATCGCTGATAGGAGGCGCGAAACACGCCCAGGGTCTCTGCACTTGGTGTGGCGCCAAGATCTTTGGCCGACCAGCCCAGCCAGAGGGCGGAAAGCAGCAGGAGCCCGGTCGCCACGTCGTGCACGTAGTTGTTGAGCATCAGGGCGATACCGAGGGGCGGGGAAATGTGGCCGATCACTGTTCGTCTCCGAAACCGAGCTGCTCCGGACCGACGTGGATGCGCCGGTCCATGTCGAAGACATGGTAGGTGCTCCAGGCCGGGAAATACACCAGGGCGCGATAGGAAATGACCAACAACGCGAACAGCCCCAGCGTCCACCCAGCGAGCCTCTTGCCCCTCCATCCGACGAAGAGGTGAAGGTGGAGGAGGGTGGCGTAGGCCATCCATACGACCAGGGCCATGCTCTCGACGGGGTCGAAGGACCACGGGGTGCCGAACAATAAAAACTTGTAGACCGAACCGCTGGCGATCATCCCGGTCAGCAGCAGGAAACCCACCTGTAGCGATCTCACCAGGGGGCGCTCCAGATCATCGCCGTCGGTGCGGCCGAGTACGATCCGGAGGGCCAGGAAGTTCGAGAGTGCGAGAACTCCGAACGCCAACCAGGCGATGACGGCATGCACATCGACCACCCACGATCTCTCGGAGATGGTCAGGGCGTAGGCGGTCGGGTCGAATGTCTCGCCGTGAGACAACAGGGCGGCCCCGATCAGGACGGCCAAGGGCGTGATGATTGTCCGGCCTTTGTGCCGCATCTCCCAGATCACAGCAACGACCACCGTTGCCAGGGCAAGGCTGAGGGCGCTCTCGTACATGCCGAAAAGCGGCATATGACCGGCGGTGGAGACTCTGAGGCCCCAGGCGATTATCAGGGCCGCAGACCACATCAGCGAAAACCACCTGACGATTCTCTCGACTGAGGGGCCGCCGCGAAAGATCCGGGCGGCGATGCCCAGGTGGCCGATGATCAGACCGCTGGGTATCAATGCTATGTACAGATTGCTCTCGAAGGTCATGGGCCACCTGCCGGTGGCCGGCTCCGGAGTTTCAGGATCAGGCCGACGAGGGCCAGAGTAAAGGCCGTGAAGAGAACGGGGACACCGGGGTCGCGCACGACACTGAACTCGCCCCAGTAGCGGATCTCCGGGAACGAAAGGGACAGGCCTTCGAATTCGAGTTTCTCCCCGATGGACAGGTCTTCCTCGGCCAGGATGATCTTGCCTCTCGAGACCTGAGCCGTAACAACGGGGTGGTTGAGGTTGAGGGTTCGGGAGATCAACCGGCCCTCTTCCTCAGCGGCGTCGGGGGTGATCCCCAGTTCGACTCTGTGAGGGAAACTCTCCAGATGGAAGCTGTCGCGGATGCCGGGCGGGAAGACCGTCAACTTGACGAAGAGGCTTTCGACGATCCGCCCCTGGTTGTCAGTTACCTGGTATCGGGGCGTGTAACCGAAACCCGACATTCTCAAGAACGTGGCGGGTCCGACCCACAACGGACGGTTGATCCGGGTGGTCTTGCGCGTGCCCGAGTCAAAGAGGAGATCCGCTTCGAGTCGGGTGAAGAGCAATTGGTCGCCCCAGAACTCAGGTACGACCTTCTCCAATCTGAACCCGAGAGGCGCCGTCGGTGGGTTGAGCATGGCCGGTTGGGACCGGCCGGCGATCTGTTCCGGGGCGCCGACGAAGTCTTCGCCTTCCGCGACCCGGAGGGTCATTTCCTGCCGGAAGAGCAGGGTCAGCCCTACCGCCAACGCGAGCAGAAAAAAGGCGCCGTGGAAAAGATAGGTTCCGAGGGCTTCCCAACGGCCGTTTCGGAGGCCGATCACCATCAGGGGCCACCGTTGCCACAGGCAGAGAGTCGTGTTGACCAGGAGGAGGCAATAGAGAATCCAGAAGGGGAGGAGCCCCGCAATGCCTTGGACGACGTGTGGGGGAGAAGAGGTTGACCAGATCGCCAGAAAGGCGAAGTACAAGGCCCCGCTCACCGTCAGGACGATCGACAGTTTCCACGAACCCAGGGCGCCGATCGGATCGGGGACCCTTGAACGGATGGCGTAGAGAAGGCGAGGCATCAAGAGATTCGCCTAGTGGGTTCAAAGCACCTTTCCGAAGAAAAAACGTCGAACGTCGAACGTCCAACGTTCAACATTGAAGGAGGAACCCACTGAGCGACCATTGTCTGCAGATGAACTAACGACTCTCGTAAGCGCGCCCGGGCCGAAGCATTCGAAGTTCGACGTTGAGCGTTGAACGTTGGACGTTCAATTTCGGTGAGGAGACTGCTAACCCACATTAAACACATGGGCGCTGCCTTCCATTACCAGATTGACGCCCCAGAAGGAGATCAGCACTCCGATAATGGCGAAGACCAGGAGCCATGCCAGGCGCCTGCCGCGCCAGCCGAGCGTGATCCTCAGGTGGAGCGCCACCCCATAGACCAGCCACGACAGCAACGACCAGGTCTCCACCGGATCCCACGACCAGTAGGAGCCCCAGAGGTCCTTGGCCCAGATCGACCCTGCGGCGATCATCACGGTGTCGGTGATGAAGCCGAAGACGGTCGAGCGGAACATCAGCTCGTCGAGGCGCTTGAGCCGTTCAGGATCTTCAGACTCACCGGCCCGTGATTTCAGCAGGTAGATGACGCCGGCGCCGCAGGCCACTGTGTAGGCCCCGTAGGCCAGCCATGCAAAGAAGATGTGGATGAAGAGCCAGAAGGACTGGAGGGACGCAACCATCGGCTGGTACGAGGTATCGGACAGGGCGCCGCCGCCGAGGATCAAGAGTGCAAAGGGCAGGGAACCGGCAGCGAGAAGCGGGAATTTTTCTTTCCAGCCGGCCCAGACGGTCATGACGACAATGAACCAGGCGCCGAAGAGGGCGTTCTCGAAATTGCCGATCGTCGGCACGTGACCGGTGGCAATCCAACGCCAGGCGACCAACACCGTGTGCACGGCCAGGCCTGCCCCGATGGCCCACCGGGTCCGGTCGATCCAGTTTTCCTTCTGAAAGACCAGGCCGAAGAGTTGTGCGCCGACCGCCAGGGCGTAGGTGACCGTCATCACCCAGAAGAAGGCGGCGAAGGCAGTGCTCACTGATCTTCCCCCATAGAAATCTGAGCCGGTGCCGGTGTGAACGTCGCCATCGGCGCCGATTTGCCGTTGTGCCTGAAGGCCCAAAAACCCACGCCGACGAAGGCGGCTTCAACCAGCCCGCCGACCAGCAGCCAGAATGCGATCTTCGACCCCCCGAATCCGTAGGAATGCAGTCCGGCGGCCAGCACGTAGTTGACACCCAGGTAGGTCATCAAAATCGTGCCGAAGGCTCCGATGCTGGCTACTGCGACCCCGAAGCCACCCAGCCAACGGTCGATCCGGGCGTGCAGGATGGCCATGTAGGCCAGGAAGGCGACCAGTGACCAGACCTCCTTGGGGTCCCAGCCCCAGTAACGGCCCCAGGACGACGCAGCCCAGATCGAGCCGGTCAGGATGCCGACAATCAGCATGATCGACCCGATCTGCACGTACCAGTAGTGGGCTTCGTCCATCACCATCGCCATCGCACGCTCGGCCGGCTTGAAGATCTCCAGTCCGATGCGCATGTGGGCGACAAACGCCGACAGGGCCAGCAGCGCGTAGCTGACCATGATGATCGGCACGTGGATCGCCAGCCAGGGAGTGCCCGAGAGCACCGGCGGCATCGGGTGGATGAACGAGTCCATCGGCAGCAGATCGGTCAGCATGATGACCAGGGTCGACAATCCGGCGGCGTTGAAGATCACCAGCTTGTTCTTGAGTGTCAGGGTAGCAATGGCGGCAAAAAGCCCGACGCCCCAGGCCAGGAAGAGCATTGACTCGTACATGTTGGAAGCGGGAATGCGCCCGGCAGCCTGCCATCGCATGGCCAGACCCCAGGTCATTACCGCAAAGCCGACAATCAGCAGGATCGAGGTCAGGCGGTTTCTCCAGGGATTCTCCTTGCGTCGCCATCCGAAATAGGCCAGCACGGTCGCGGGCAGGAGCACCCACCAGGAAAGGTGGGTCGGCCTGACGGCGTTGTAGAGGACCTCGTTCTGCATCAACTTCGCAGTGGGGTAGTTTTCTGAGGGAGCGGCCGCCAGCTGCGCTCCGAACTGTTCCAAAACAGTAGGGTCGACGATGTTCTTTG
>JAUWTC010000313.1 GCA_030609785.1 Holophagae bacterium | reverse complement strand
ATATCGACGTGCAGGCCTTTAAACCAAAGAGTGCCGACGCGCCCGAGGAGGTGCAGACGACGTGATCCCAGCCACCGTGCCGGTTGCCGTCTCCGACGTCCGCGGTTCGAAGCTGCGGGCTCTGTGGCCGCGCCGATTACCGGTGATCATGGGCATCCTCAACTGCACGCCGGATTCCTTCTCCGACGGAGGACGTTTCGGCTCTTCGGCCGAGGCTGTGACCCACGGCGTCAGGATGGCGAATGACGGCGCCGATATCATCGACGTCGGCGGGGAAAGCACGCGACCCGGCGCCAAGCCCGTCTCGGCGGAGACCGAAATTCGGCGAGTCGTACCGGTCATCCGAGAACTGAAGCACCACCTGCCGGACACCTTGATTTCCGTTGACACGTGCAAGGCCCAGGTTGCGGCAGCGGCCCTTGAGGCCGGTGCAGACCTTGTCAACGACGTCTCTGCCGGAGCGGACACTGCGATGATGCCGACGGTCGCTTCGTGCGGCGCCGGCATTGTGTTGATGCACATGCGGGGGCAGCCCCGGAGCATGCAGGAAAACACCGCCTACACGAACGTCACGGGCGAGGTCCATGCCTTCCTGTCCCTCAGGGCTGAGCAGGCGCTCGACGCAGGCATCCCTCGAGATCTGATCTGGCTCGATCCCGGCATCGGTTTCGGCAAGGACGATCGAGCCAACGTGCGGCTGCTGGCCGGCTTGCCCGACCTCGCCGCCCTGGGCCACGCGATCGTCGTCGGCGTTTCCCGCAAGTCCATGATCGGTCGCTTGACCGGCGCAGAGGTCGAGGACCGTTTGCCCGGCTCGCTGGCGGCGCTGACGCCGACCATCGCCCTCTCGCGAGTCACCGTCCGGGTCCACGAGCCCCGGCCCACGCACCAATTCCTTGAGATGCTGGCCACGATCGAAGAGGCGCGACGATGACCTGGATCCTCGATTTGCTCCACGGTCTGATGGACTTTCAGATGGGACTGTCCGATCTGGTCGATATTCTCTTGGTCACGGCCCTGATCTACACCCTCCTGACCCTCCTGAGGGGTACAAGAGCCATGCAGATGCTCTGGGGACTGCTGGGCCTGGTCGTCGTCTACCTCGCGGCCGCCGCCTTCAAGCTGATCACCCTGAGTTCGATCCTGAGCCACACCCTTGCGATGCTCCCGATCGCCATCATCGTCCTCTTTCAACAGGAGATTCGACGGATGCTGACCGGGTTCGGCTCGATCGGGTGGCTTCGCTTCGGATCGGGGAATTCCGATCAGCCGGTCTTGATCAATGAATTGTCGCTGGCGGTCCAGGCATTGGCCGCAAAACGCATCGGCGCCCTGATAGCGATCGAAAGGACCGATACCCTTGACCCCTGGACAGAGACCGGCATTCCATTGGATGCCCGGTTTTCCTACGATCTGCTTCTCAACATCTTCGTGCCGGGAACCCCACTTCACGACGGCGCCGTCATCATCCGGGGCAATAAAATTGAGGCTGCTTCGTGTTTCTTGCCCCTGTCCACCAGCCACAAGATCTCATCGCAGTTGGGCACTCGCCACCGCGCGGCCGTCGGACTGTCTGAAGATTCTGACGCCCTGGTCATCGTCGTCTCCGAAGAGACAGGCACCATTTCCTTGGCTGTTGAGCGCCAACTGATGCGGCCGCTGGACGAAACAACTCTCAGGAATGCCCTGACCGAACACATGTATCAACTGAGTCCCGAGGATGCGGAGGCAGCCTCGTGATGCTCAGACCTCGTTACCCGGCTTATCTTCTGGTCGCCCTGATCGCCGCATCCCTCCTGTGGTATGCCGCGACCGGTAAACGCCGGGCGACAATTTCCGTGCGCAGCACCAAGGCCAACCTTACCTTGGTCAATATGCCCTCGGATCTCCTTCTGACTTCGAGCGTGCCCGACACCATCACTCTGCAACTTCGGGGGCCCTTGACCCTCAATCCGACGGCCGGCGGGATTCCGGAGGTCTTTCTCAACCTCACGGAGGCCGTTCCAGGACGCGCCACCTACCCGATCGACCTGTCGGGCGTCCGCCTTCCGCCGGAGGTCGAGGTGATCGCGGTCGAACCAACCGAAATCGAGATCGAGCTTGAGCGCGTTCTGCTTCGTAGTCTCGCCCTCAACCCAGCCGTCGAAGGAAACCCGGCACCGGGTTTCATCGTCACCCTCGTTCAGGTAGATCCCGCCCGAATCACCGTCCAGGGCCCCGAAACCCGCCTGTCCAGGCTCGAGGACGTCATGACGTCTCCGGTCTCTGTGGAAGGGGCAACCGGAAGCGTCGAGGCCGTCGTCACACCGATTTTGACCGACCCACTTCTGCGAGTTCTCACCGGGTCTCCCGTGACAATTCGTGTGAACATTGGGCCTCAACCGCAACTCGATGACACCATCCCGGCTCTTGGCGCAACGGAGTAAGGAGCTCAGGACCCATGGCCCGTGAACTTTTCGGAACGGACGGAATCCGAGGTCGTGCCCTCGAATGGCCTCTGGATGAAGAGACCATTCGCCGTTTAGGCGTCGCTCTGGTTCGACTGATGGCTGATGGGGACCCGGAGCCTTCCTTTCTCATTGGCGGGGATACCCGTGCCTCGACCGAGACATTGGCCGACTGGCTCAGCATAGGCATCCAGGCTGCCGGGGGGTCCGTCACCTGGGGCGGCGTCTTGCCGACGCCCGCCGTTTCCCACCTGCTGCGGGTGGGAAGCTGCACCGCCGGCATCGTCATCTCCGCCTCTCACAATCCGGCGGAAGACAACGGCGTTAAAGTCCTGGCCGCCAGCGGAGAGAAGATTTCCGAGACTTCCGAAGAACTCCTCGAAGATGAATTGAAACGTGCCCCGGCCAAGGTTGGTCCAGGCCTCCCCGAAAAGCGGCCCGGGTTGATCGACCGGTACCGCGCGAGGATCTTGGAGTCTCTCGAGGATCCACGGCCCCTCGAGGGCCTGCATCTGGTTCTGGACGCAGCCAACGGCGCCGCCTCGGGTCTTGCCGATGAAATCCTCGAAACCATGGGCGCCGAGGTCACGGCCATCGCCAGTGCCCCCAATGGTATGAATATCAATCGAAATGTCGGCGCCGCCTCACCTCAGCAGTTGTCCGAAGCCGTCACTCGCCTTGGCGCCGACGGTGGACTTGCCTTGGACGGCGACGCAGATCGCGCCGTCCTCGTTGACGAAAAGGGGAGAATCCTCGACGGCGATGACCTGTTGCTGGCCTGGGCCACGAGCCTGCACGACGAGGGACGCCTCCCGGACCACAAAATCGTTGCGACAGTCATGTCGAATTTCGGCCTGGAAACCGGTCTGGCCACCCAGGGCATTGGCCTCATCAGGTGTTCGGTGGGCGACCGTGCCGTCTGGGAGACGATGACTCGTACCGGCGCCGCCCTCGGCGGGGAACAGTCGGGTCACATCATCTGCTCGCACCTCAGCGTCACTGGCGACGGGCTGTTGACCGGCACCCAGATCCTGGCCTTGGCCGCCAAGAGTGGGCGGCCCCTTTCCGAACTGTCCAACCTCCAGCGCCTGCCCCAGGTGCTGATCAACGTTACTGTAGGACGACGGCGTCCCTTCAAGGAAATTCCGGAAATCCGGACCCTGCTGAAATCTATCGAGACAACGCTCGCCGGAAGTGGTCGCGTTCTCCTGCGCTACTCCGGCACCGAGCCACTGGCCCGAGTGATGTTGGAGGGTGAGAACGAAGCCCAGATCCATGCATTCGCTGAAGAACTGGCAGAGGCCATCAGGCAGGCCTTGCCGGAATAGGGACGGAACGCTCAACGTCCAACGTCCAACGCTCAACTTCGAAGTTCGCGCCCGAAAGCTGATGGGGGTGGAACGGGAACGGTCGTGGCGGAGGATGTGAACGTTCTTGCCATCCTTCCGCAAAAGTCCGACACCGTTGGCACCGAGATGCCTCGTTCAAACAACCAGTGACCAAGAACGCGTACTTCAGCGTTGAACGTTGGACGTTGGACGTTGGACGTTCGAAACCTGCACGCTACGAAGTAACCATTCGACCCATCAACTAATGTGTCTGATGATCCCCGCGGCAACCTGATCCCCGGCCTCCAGGGGCAGGAGATGGCCGGCATCCGGAATGATCTCCAACCTCGCGCCGGGGATGCCTTCAGCCGCTTCCTGCGCAAAGGCCATGAATCCAGGCATTTCACGCTCGCCAACCAAAACCAGCGTGTCCGCCGCGATCTCGCCAAGTCGGTCTGGGACGGTCCAATCCCGGACGACCCTGT
>JAUWTC010000383.1 GCA_030609785.1 Holophagae bacterium | reverse complement strand
TGGCCGTAGGCCATGGAATGTTCAAGCCGGTGGTGATCTCCACGGTGGCCAAGTCAACCAACGAGGAGAACGGTTCCATAGGTTTCGGCATCTTCTACATGATGGTCAACATCGGTGGTTTCATCGGACCAATCGTTGCGGGCATTGTGCGCGGCTGGAACTGGAATCTGGTCTTTTACGCCTCTGCTGGATGGATCGTCGTCATGTCGATCGTCTGCATGCTGCTCTACCGGGAGCCGCCGCGGGACGCCGAAGCCGAAAGCCAACGTTCCCTGGGCGAGGTTTTCAAGGGCATGGTCGGGGTCGTTGGAAATTTGCGGTTCTTCATTCTGATCACCGGCCTGTTGGTCATTCTGGTGATGGGTTCCAAGTGGTGGAGCTTTTCGCTGGTCGGAATGGTTGCGGCCGGCTGGCTCGCCGGGAATCTGATTCTTGATGTCCTGTTGCGGCCCGGTCAGAAAAAACAAGGGAATCGGTCCTGGTTTCTCCAGCCGATGGCGATCGGTGAGGGGCGCTATTTGCTGTTTTTGTTGCTGATGGCCGGCTTCTGGGTCTCCTTCAATCAGATCTTCATGACCCTGCCGGAATACATCAGAGACTACGTCGACACCTCGGATTTGATCGTTACATTCGGACCAGTCGCCGGTTGGATTACCGGTGTCGCCCAAAACCTTGGGTTCGACACCACCAACTGGTCGCGAGCGGTACTTGAGCACGGCCAGGTCAAGCCCGAACACCTGATTAACCTCAACGCTTTCGGCATTATCTGTTTCCAGATCTTGATTTCCTTCTTCCTGAGAAAGATCTCGCCTCTGGCGAGCATCATCGCGGGCGTGTGCGTCACGATCGCCAGCTTCGGTCTCTACCTGGTCGGGATGAGCGGCTGGGTCGTCGTCGCCGCCATCCTGGTCTTCTCGGTCGGTGAGATGATGGCCAGTCCGAGGTCGAAGGAGTACGCCGGGCGTATCGCACCGCCGGAAAAAGTCGGCATGTACATGGGGTATTTCTACTGGTGCGTGGCCCTGGGGAATCTGTTCGGCGGCCTCCTGTCCGGAATGGCCTATCAGCACTTTGGGCCCCAGGGAGTCAACCGACCTGATCTGATGTGGATTCTCTTTGCGGCGCTGGCAGGAACAACCGCCGTGTCGCTGGTAATTTACAACCGGTGGGTGACGCCAAGGAGCTGAAGCAGGAGCTCTCAGGGAACAGGGAGCAGGCGCGGCACAGGATTCGGAGACCAAAATATCGATTCAATACTAACGCCGCAGGAAGAGGCACCGGGCTGACTGTCAAGCGCAGAAGAGCGACAGCCATCTCGAGCGCGTTCTGAGAGAGGCATCAGTGTTTGGCGGTCTCGAAGGAAAAAGCTGCCTTCTCGGTAATGTCGAGCAGACTTTGCGGGGAAAGGCTGTCGTTGGGGTTGGGTGTTCCCAGACGCCATCGCAGGCTCAAGGCCTGCTCCGCTTCGAGTTCCGCGATTAAGGCCAATGCGACGTCCGATGCCGAGGGCGGTGGGCCGGTGCTGATCGGGGCGCTTGCAAACTCCAAGGGATCCGGGTCGGGCAGGTCATCGAGATTTCCCGGCGAGATTACGACTGTGACCAGTGCCGGCTGAATCCACTGCTCCTCGAGACGCCGAAGGGCCGTCCACAGATCGACTGAGGGACGTTCCCATATCCCATTGATTTCGTCGAACCCTTCAAATGCGCTGACCTCGCCGGCAACCGACACCGTCAACCGTGGTGGGAATCCGTCGAAAACCAGATGAGACATTTCGTTGAGGGACCATGCGTTGCCCTTGTCGATCTCCAGGGCCTGTTCGGCAACTGCTTCCATCGCAGGTTTGAGGTCGCGAACGAGGGCCTCGGCCTGGGGGCTCATGGGACCGGAGCCCTCAGTCTGGCTGTCGAACAAGTGAGAAAAGACGGGGATTCTCTCTGAAGGGTTGAGCTCGAGGTGTCGATACGTTTCGATTGCGGCTTGGAGATAGACAGAGACGGTTTCGGTCCACGCGTTGATTTGGCGGTGCATATTCTTGTATTGCCGCGAGGTGGCCTGGCTGCCTCCCTGAGGATAAAAAATCGCCCAGCCCTCGCGGGTGTCGAATTGGATGTCGATGCCGAGGTCTGCCTGGGCCAGCAGGTTGGTCAGAGTTTGAGGCGAGCTGAAAACCGCCGTGTGGACCGCACGTCTGAGGTTCTGATTCACTGATTCCACACTGGCCCTCTCGGCATCCGGTCTTTGGTTCGAGAGAATCCGGCTCCACCGATCCCAGCCGCCCTTCAGTGCGTCTCGAGCCTCTTCCATCCGTTCTTCAACGGCGCTGTTGCCTCGGGCGATATCCGGTGAGGCGACCTCCTGCACGACCGTCACGCCGAAGGACTGGGGACCTGCGATATGAATGTGTACCCGCTCTTGAACCGGCTCCTCGAAGCAGCCCAACAAGGCCGAACATGAAATGACGACCAAGGTGAGACATCGAGTGGTGTTGCGGCTCATTCCTGCCTCCGCTCCGGCATGTCCTACTCAATCTCCATATTGCCCAGGGCTCTCAGGGCCTCGAGGAAGGCGTGGGGATCTTCCGGGTTGAGGAAGAGTCGAAGATCGGGGCTTTCGATCAGGACCCCCTCGGTCAGTCGGGTTGCGTAGACGCGGGTGGCCATACCGTCGAGGGAAAATCGGCCCGAGTGATAGCCGGGCAAGGATGACCCCATGACCTTGGAAGAGGTCTCCGGGTTGTAGAGTCTGGCGATACAGTTGGATACGCTGAAGCGCTTGGAGCTGAACGTCAGGTCGATTTCTACGTGGCCGGGAGTGGCCCGGTAGCGCAACCTGCTGGGCGAGAGGAAGAACAGCAGGGGAACGAAAAGGGTGACGGCCGCGCCGAGGGCCGTCATGGCCTTGAGGCCAAGCCAAACGCTGCTGTCATCGTCGAAAAGGACCGTCTCACGATACTGTCCGTCCCCCGTGAGTGCTGCGAGGAAAGTCTCCCGTTGGCCGGGCGTGATGACGATGGGTCGGTCTCCTCCCTCGACGTTGAGAACCACGGCGTCGGGTGAGCAGGTTGTGGCCAGCCTACAGTCGCCGATGTCAGGGAACCGGAAATGGCCGGCGCAGTAGCCCGGCAGTGACGTGCCGTTGACTCGCTTCCCAGGCTTCAGGCGGACGGCGGTGGCCGAAGAGATCAAGTTAAGTGGGTATTCCCAGCGTGTGGGTCGAATATTCAGTCCACTGGTGATGACCACTCGGCAATTGGCCACCTCGTAGGTGAGGGATCGTGGCAACCAGATGACGACTGCCCCAAATGCCGCTCCGCCGATGGCAAAGACAGAGAGCAGGATACCGAGGACGAGACGCAGACCCTGATGGTGCTGGGGTGGACGAAAGGTGAAGGGCTCGATTGTCAGGTTCATCGGTCTATTGTACCTCCGGCGAGGGGAGGGAGGCGGAAGGATGAAGGCGGAAGGAT
>JAUWTC010000231.1 GCA_030609785.1 Holophagae bacterium | reverse complement strand
TTGGAAATGGAGATTACGCAGGTCGTCGACGGGGGAGATGCATTCCCGTTGGCCCTGCCGATAGCCCTCACCCTGGAGGGTCACGATGAGGCCATCTGGGTGGAGACGGGCACCTGCGGTGGGGATTGCAGGGTCCGGGTTCCCTGTGCCTCGAAACCTCTGAGGATCGATGTTGATCCCGCCTTCGACGTCATGCGGCGGCTTGATCCCCTCGAGGTGCCTCCGGCGCTTTCGACTCTGATGGGTGCCGACGATGTGCTCTACGTCATGCCCTCCGGCGCCCCGGCGGACGAGTTGGCTGCGTGGCGTGATCTGGCTTCGGGTTGGGCCGCCCCGGAAGAGGCCCGAGTGATTTTGGACTCGGAAATCGAGATCCTGCCTGAGTCGCCGACCTGGGTTCTGGGTTGGAACAATCGGTTCGCAGGTGAGGTGGCCAACCGGCTCGAGGCTCAGGGCGTCACGCTCGATGCCGAGGGTCTTGCACTCCCTGAAGAGTCGGTGGCGCGGACGGGCCACAGTACTGTCCTGGTGGCACGCGGCAAGACTGATCCGACGGTCGCCGTCGGCTGGGTCGGCGCCGAGCCGGTCGAGGCGATTGCCGGTCTTGCCCGCAAGCTGCCCCACTACCAGAAGTACTCCTATCTGGCCTTCAAGGGCCCCGAGCCGTCCAATACGACCAAGGGCATGTGGACGCCTGTCGGGTCGCCTCTGGTGCGTAATCTGACAGACGGTCCCTTGCCCGAACTGGTGTTGCCCAAGAGAGCGCCGCTTGCCGAGCTGCCGCCGGTGTACGAGGCCGAGAACTTCGGCAAGACCGTGCGCTTCCTGGCCGACCCCGCCCTCGAGGGGCGTGGCCTGGGTTCCGAAGGGCTGGCCAAAGCAACAGACTGGGTCGAACAGCGGTTTGAGGAGATCGGCCTGTCAGCCGGCGCCGAGGGCATGCGTCAGGTCTGGTCCTATCGTGGCGGTGAGCCCGAGCGGGAGATGGAATTGACGAATCTCGTAGCCCGGATTCCCGGGACGGATCTGACACTGGTCAACCAACCGGTCGTCGTCGTCGCACATCTGGATCATTTGGGACACGGGTGGCCCGATGTCCGGGAGGGCAACGAGGGGCAGATTCATCCGGGAGCCGACGACAATGCATCCGGCGTTGCCGTGCTGTTGGAGCTGGCTCGGGCGCTCAAGGCGGAGGGCCCGCGTCCCCGGACCGTCATTTTTCTCGTTACCACTGCGGAAGAGGTGGGCCTTGTCGGCGCCCGTCACTGGGTTCAGCATCTTGCTGAGGGCGTCAAGCCCTTTGCCGCAGTCAACCTGGACACCGTGGGTCGATTGAAGGAGGGGGCGCTCTTCGTGCTCAATTCCGACACCGCCCGGGAGTGGCGCTTCATCTTCATGGGCGTCGGCTACACCACTGGTGCGCCGGTCAAGATCGTCACCGAGCCGCTGGATGCGTCGGACCAGGGCGCCTTCATCGAGGCCGGCATTCCCGCGGTCCAGCTCTTCACCGGACCGACGGCCGACTACCATCGCCCGTCGGATACTATCGAGAAGCTGGACCTCGAGGGCATGGCGACCGTCACCGAGGCTGCCAAGGAGACGATTACCTACTTGGCCGACCGGACGGAGCCTCTGACCGTCACCATCAACGCAGCCGCACCCGAGGCGGCGGCGGGAGGGCATCCTGGTGGAACTCCAGGTGGGGGCGAGGGCGGCCGCCGGGCCAGCCTGGGGACCATGCCGGACTTCGGGCATCAGGGCCCCGGCGTCAAGGTTCAGGCGGTGACGCCGAACTCTGCCGCGGATAAAGCGGGGATTGCGCCGGGCGACATCATCCTCGAGTTGGACGGCAAGCCCGTTGAAGGCCTCCGGTCCCTCTCGGGCATCCTCAAGGCCCGGCAGCCGGGAGACGAGGTGCCGCTGACTCTTCTGAGGGGCGACGAGGAGATGACAATGACGGTTGTGTTGACCGCGAGGTAGGGGGCTGGGGTCAAAGAGTGTAAGAGTTCAAGAGTTGAAGGATCGAAGGGGTCGAAAACGCTTGGACGCTTGGACGCTGGGATGCCGGGAAGCAAGACGATGCCCCAGATCAGAATGTAGGGGCGAAAAATCTTTCGCCCGTACTTCTCGGCCTGGGAGGCCGTAATAGGAGCGCGGGCCTCCCGGCCCGCAACGGCCCCCTTCGATTGACGGCAGCTCGAGATGGCGCCATCCGTGGCTCTTGTTCGCTTCAAGGACGCAATTGATTGAATACGATGGGCGTACGGCCCGCCGTCAAACCCGAACCTCGGGCAAACTGATCACCGGCAGTTCCGTATTTCATCTTGGGTTCATGGAGACGGGGGTGAAGATGAGCGGAAAGAGATTGACTCAGGTCTTCGCTTGGGTGCTGGCGTTGGGGCTTTCAGCAATGCCGATGCCGGGTCATGCAGGAGATACAAACGACTTCAGGCGAGATGTCGGCGGTTCCTCCGCTGTTCCGGCGATTTAGTGCACTGGGCGGCTCTGTTGATGGAGGGCGGTCACGGGGTGATCAGCCCGGAGAGCGCTGCCTGGATGCAGGCGCACCATGTCTCGCTCGATTACGCTCCCGATCAGTTCTACGGTCTGGGTGTATTTTCAGAAACCTTCAACGGGGTTGAACTCAAACAGCACGGTGGCAACATCACGGGCTGGGGGACGTTTTTGCTGTGGGTGCCTGAGCGGAGTTTCGCGGTGGCGGTGTTGGCCAATACTTTCCAGTCCCTTACTGACGCAGCCTATTGCATCACCGATACGGTCCTCGACCTCGAGGATCAGGAACCGGTTGACGACACGACCGACCCTTCAACGTGGGGCGCCTTTGCGGGTCACTACGACATTGTCGATGTTGCCGGGCGCCTGTGGACAGCCGAGGTCTCGTGGTCGGGTTCGGGCATGGATCTCAACCTGATTCCTCTATGGAGTCCGGAGGATGCAACCGCTTCGCCCCTGTTTCAGGCCTATTCGAAGACCTTTGTCGCCGACCTCGATGGAGATGAGGTTTTCGAAACGGACTTCACGTTTATCGGAAACCAGGGAGTACCCAATCCGGTGATCTGGCTGCGAAACCGGCAGATGGTCGGCCAGATCGCCAAACCACCGAGAGACGACGGCGAGCGGTCCGGACCATAGTCCGGCATGCCGTGAACGAGAAGCCGAGTCTTGGAGAGCGGGCCGTCAAGACCTGCCTTCAGGGGTTCCTTTCTGTGTATGGGTTCTTCTGGGGCCGCGGATCCCTGATCCCTAATCCCTAATCCCTAATCCCTGATCCCTGACTCCGGATTTTGGAAGAACTCAATAACAAAAGGCCGACTGCTTCTGCAGTCGGCCTTTTGAATCAGATGTTCAGCTTCAGGGGTTACCGCTGCCGTCGCAGGTACCTGTTCCGGGGCCACCCTGGTTGCCGCCGGAACCGTTACCGCCCTGGTTACCGGCGCCCTGACCGTTGCCCCTGCCGCGGCGTCCACGATTGCCTTTGCCACAGTCGGCAAGAACGTCCCCGTTGGCGTCGTAGACGATGCCGCGCTCCCACTCTGAGGCGAGGATGGCGTCATACGCATCCTGGTCAATGTACTGAGGCTGGTAGGCGCCCTCTTGGGCGTCCAACGCACTGATGAATGCACGCAGGTGGTTTCTGGAGCCCTTGGCGAGGTTCTGCCAGGCGAAGAGCAGGTGATCGTTGGTGCCGATGTTGATCAGTTCGTAGAGGTCGAACAGGTCAAGGTCCTCGATCGTTGCACCGACGATCAGAGCATCGATCAGTGACTGGGATCCCTGGTCGACCAGGGTGGTGTAGAGGTCTGCGAGGTGCTGGTCGACGAAGATGCCGACGGTGTCATCCGCGATCGGGTCGGTGATGTCGTAGAGATCCATCACGGACAGGACCCGGTCCATGTGCTGCTGTTCCGCACGGGAGATGTTGAAGAATATCGGCAGCGACCAGCGCTCTCCGAGCGTCAGGTAGACGTCGCGGGCCAGTTTCTCTTCCTCGCGCATCAGATTGAGCCCGTCGATGTCTCCCTGACTCAAGGGGCTGAGTTCCAGTTGGTCTGTGTAGTCCGCGACGACGCCTGCGCAGTCCTGCATGCCGCCTGCTCGTCCGCCGCCTCGGCGCTGGGCTTCGGCGGGGAGCGAAACGACGAGTGCGATCAGCAGTACGGCGCTGGTTGCGATGATGGTTGTGCGATGGGTCTTGGTCATTGGGGGCCTCCTTGTGTTCGCGGTCTCAGCCGCGTCGCCAGAGGAGATAGCAAGGGGTGTGCCAACTTCATGTAATTGGCCGAAAGAGCTGCCTGGTCAGCCATTTTCGGGATTTGACATGGTCGTTGCCCAGGGGTGGACTGCAGCGCTGAACTGCAGATCTTGCAGGGGCGGTGCAAGACGTGCAGATCAATCAGAGCTGTCAGTTGAGCTGCTTGAAAAATTCCGACGGTCACGATGCGGGGCAGGAGCCCCGCGCTCCAGGACGCGGTCCCGCAGTCCCTTTGGCTTCTCTCTCTGTGCCTCTTTGTGGCTATTTCATGATTTTTGCAGGCGCCTAAGTTCTCAACTTCAAAATGACGGCTTAGGCTCTTGTAGAACTGCCGCTAGATGGCGGGCTGTCACCGATAAGCCCGCCAGTCCAGTTTTGAGCCGGTGGTCGTAAAGAATGCTAAGGGTCTTAATTTCAATATCTTCTTTGCGTTTCCTTTGCGGCCTTTGCGTCTTTGCGGTTCAATTTTCTTCTTGTCCTGGCCGCATCGATGTCTTTTTCTGAATATTGCGGGTGGTTTAGCTGATAGCTGTCCGTTACCGGATGTTGTACTCCTTCAGCCGGTTGTAGAGAGTGCGGACGGAGATCCCCAGGAGTTTCGCCGCTTCCTCGCGGTGGCCGTTGGCCCGTTCGAGGGCCTCGAGGATCGCCTGTCGTTCGCGGTCGGCCAGGGAAATGGGCGAGACCTGGTCGGGGGCAGAATTGTCCGTCGGGGCAAACGAGGGCAGGTGTTCGGGACCGATGGTCTGCCCCTGGGCGAGGATCAGGCCGCGCTCGATGACGTTCCTCAGTTCCCGAACGTTACCCGGCCATGAGTGGGTGGAGAGAATTTCGAGTGCCTCGGGGCTCAAGTTCCGTTCCGGGAGACCTAATCGGTTGGCCACGCTTTTGATCAGGGCCTCCGCCAGCAACCCGACATCCGTGGGACGCTCGCTGAGAGGGGCGATCGTCAGGCGGATGACGTCGAGCCGATAGAGCAGGTCTCGACGAAATCGTC
>JAUWTC010000241.1 GCA_030609785.1 Holophagae bacterium | reverse complement strand
TCGTATGTTTTGGCCTCGATCGAAATATCGTATTCCGCCAGGCCTTCACTCCGGATCTCTGTACCTCAAGCCGTGACGGTGGAGGAAGGAGACGAAGCGCGCATAGTCTTCGGGCGGAAGGTTGAGATACGCGGCCAATGTCTTCAGTCGGCCTCCGCAGCGTCCGAGGCCCTCGTGAATGACCTGAGCGACTTCGTCACGCCTGAGTTCCCGGCGCATGAATGGGCCATGGATCACCTCCCAGAATGACCGGCCGCGGTCTCGAATCTCGCCCAATAGGTCGTGAGGTACGTCGTTCGCGTGCCACTCACCACTGTCGGGCTCCAGATGCTCAACGTCGATGTCGATCCCCTGTGCGGTCACGAAAGCCCTCATCAGCAGGTTTTCGAGTTCGCGCACATTTCCTGGCCACGAGTACTGCTGTTCGAGGGCACGCACCGCTGCCGGTGTCAGGCGTTTGGCCGGCAGGCGGTTCACCTCGGCAAAATGGGACAAGAAATACCGGGCGAGGTGGCGAATGTCGGATCGCCGGTCCCGCAGGGGAGGGATGTGGATCTGGAAGGGGCTGATACGGTAGTAGAGATCTCTGCGAAACGTGCGTTTCCCGGTGGCCTCGTGCAGGTCTTTGTGGGTGGCGGAGATGACTCGGATATCCACGGTTGTCGGACGCTGACTGCCGATACGGTGTACCTCACCAACAGTGAGGGTTCGCAGGAGCAGGGTCTGCATCTCGTGACTCATCTCCCCGATTTCGTCGAGGAACAGCGAGCCGCCGTGGGCCTGCTGGCAGCACCCGTCTTTGGCAAACATGGCGCCGGTGAAGGCACCACGCTCGTGGCCGAAGAACTCATCCTGAAGCAGGTTATCGCTGGGAGTAGCGCCGCAGTTGACGGACACGAACGGGCCGTCGCGCCGAGGGCTGAGGACGTGCACGGCCTGTGCGACGATTTCCTTGCCGGAGCCGCTCTCGCCCAGGATCAGTACCGGCTCCCTGAGAGGCGAGAAGCGTTCGACCGCCTCCTGCAGACGAAACATGGCCGCCGAGCAGCCCATGATCATCACCTTGGCGCCGAGTCGTTCGATGCTGACCTCGATTTCATGACGGTGGAGGTAGTAGCCGGCCAGCCGGGCAAGTGGTTGCAGGCGTCGGCCGACCAGTGCATCCGAGCCCGGCGTCAGGAGGAAGCCGACCGGCCGCGACAGGATGGTGCACGGCACCGATCTGACCGTGCCGAAGTCGGCGAAGACATCGCAGGACTTGGCGCCCCGGAGCCTCCGGGCCTCGACCACATCGGATTGCAGAGTCTCGAAAAGTAGCGCTTTGAGATCCTCGCCGATGGTCTCAACCCGGGTTCTTCCTTGTCTGCGGACGGCGATCTGCCTCGAAAAGGGCACATAGCATGCGACCGGGTCTGCCCCAGCCGCTTTCTCCGTATGTTCGAGCAACGCCTCGATGAAGGTACGCAGAGGGAAAAGCTCCACGAGATCGGGGAAGCTGCTCGCCAAAGCGGAGATCCTGAAGTCGGATTCGTCTTCAACCATAGTCGGGGACGGGGCAGCAGATGCTCACCCCGTTGCCGAGTCTACCACCCTGAGAAACGGGAGTTCCAGCCTCCTTCGGAAGCTCAACGAGTAAAGCCGAGCGCAGAGGACAGAGAACCTCAATATTTGTGTTGGGTCAGGCCACGCTTCCGCTTCACGCTTTTGCGTTTGAATCCGGAGACACCACAGCCTGGGGGTGAGGTTTCGGTCAGAAGCCGGCTGACACGCCGACACGCACGATCCATGGGCTGTCGTACGGCCGGAAAAGATCCGATTCAGAGTAGGAGAAGTTGTAGAGGACGACCGCGTTGAGTGCGACATTGTGGCCCACCGGCTGCGACAGCCCGCCTCCAACCAGAAAGCTGGAGTAGTTGTCACTGTCCTTGTTCCCGCCGAAGTCGTAATACTCGAAATTGAGGTATTCGTACTCGGTCTGGGCGAAGAGGGTTGGAAACACGTGATATCTGGCAAACACCCCGCCCCCGTAGTCGTTGGTCGACAAACTGGGGCTGTATCTCGAGTCGTCCCGGTAGCGGTAGAGGAGATTGATGCCGGTTGAGAAACGGTCCGTCACCTGGATTCCGATCATCGGCGCCACCTCGATGTAGTCGATCGTGCCGAAGCTCAGGCCGATGCCGCCGCCATAGAAAACATTACTGCTTTGTGCGTACGCCGGGACGGCGAACAGGCCAGCCAGAACGAGCATGACGCCAACGAGAATCTTCATCATTCAGTCTCCGTCTTTCGAATCCTTGATTCGAGCGTAGCAGATGTATTCAGGTGAGGCCCGGTCCGCCAATGCCGACAGGGCGACTCGGCGTGTCTTGTCGTTGAACCACAGCGACATAATTGGGGCATCTCGACAAACCCGTCTTGATCATCCTCGAGGCCGCAGGTCGTGCAGGACGGTGCACTCCACCATTCGGCCAAGGGTCTTGAGGGTGAAGGTCTTCCCGGATGTAGCTCGCAGGATCTTGGCCAAGTTGCTCCGGCGGACCGCAAAGCCGGCGCCGTCGATGCAGGCGATTACCTGGAACCCCGCCCCACCCGACCGCTCCCCTTCCGCCGCAATCTGGGCCAGGTGCTGAACTCGGGTGACCTTGTCGCGAGCCGTACCGTCATCCTCGGTGATCTTGGCCTCGATAACGGCTTTCGGGCTGAACTCGTCCGGAATGAAGAAGTCCGGCGCCTGATCGAACCCCGGGACCCTTTCGGCTCTTTTGGTTTTCCTGAAAGAGATGTTCTCCCGGGTCAGGACGTCTTCGATCGCGTTCTCCATGATGTCGCCGATAAGCTCCGACACGGCGTCGCGATGAGATGCAAACGGCCGACCAAGAAACCGCTCATACAGCACCACGCAGTAAGGGGCGCCGTGCATTGCAAGGTGATGGGTGCTCTCGAACCCGTATTGGGTATCTGCCTTGTCGAGACGATGGATCAATTCCGGAGGGCAGTCTTGGGGCGCCCCCTCGTCAATCACCCGACTTGCCGTCTCGACCATCGCCCGGAGACGCTTGAGCGTCAAAGAGCTGAACCGGCGGTCCTGAATCCCTTCCTCCCTGAGTTTGCGATCCCAGTTCCGGGCAAAACCCTGGTCAACCGCGACGCCACCGTGCGTGGACGTCAGTCGCGCAAGCTCAGGAGGCGAAAGGCCGGCGATGCACCGAAGAACGACCAGCGCCAGCCCGTTCTCCTCGACCGCCGCCCAGCATCGCCCTCCGGACAGGTTCTGACATCCGGATGTGTGGCGCTTCAACGTCTCGTAGGCTTCCTGAAACTGGGGATATGGTACGAATCCTGGCCCCTTTGGCAACACCAATGTCTGCGGCCTCAAGCTCCCCACTACGGAGTCAATGAAAGACTCCTGGTCTGCGTCCTGATCCCACTGGATTTCAAAAGGAAACGACATCGTCCCACGGTACTCCCGGCTCTCTAACCTCAAACAACGGCCCTAAACCACCAGACCGATCCCCGGGGCACAGCGCCTCCATCGCGGCGTCGGTGACCTCCTCAGGGGATCCCAGACCACGCAGTGCCAGCGCTGCGCGCTGCATTCTGGTCTCTATGGGCGCCCCAACCTCCCAGCCGGCCCGCAGGTTCCAGACCGCCAACCGTGTCAGGTGACCGTATGTCAGACAGAGGGCGTCCCCTTTAGTGGGCGTACACTCTCCGCCTCGCAGACCGGCCAGGTCTTCGCTCACCAACCCGCCGAGCCCCCGCAAATCGGTCGCCAACCAGCTCTTCCTGGTCGTGCCGGTTTGGCGGCAGACAAAGATCGTGTCCACCGTCGCCGAACCGGTCCCGTTGATATGGAGGCTGGCTCCCATCTCCGCGGGGCACGGCAGCGTCGCCGAGCACACCAGTTGGGCATCAAGGATGGCCACGATGATTGGGACGTAGGCCTCAAGGTTGTTGTGATGATATGTCAACACAAACGGGGCGCCCTCCTTGAGGCCCTCCGCAAACGAGCAAAAAACCTCCGAGAGCCCCTCGGTGAACTCCCCGAGCCCACGTCCCTGCGTCGTATTCCCCACGACCTCGTCAGCGCTCCGGGTCGAGGGTGCTTGCAGCTCGGGGAAGTCCTTGCCTACGAGACGCCGCAACCAGTGGTAACAGAAGTCCATGAGTTCCGAGTACTGGACGTTGGCGAAATACGGGGGGTCAGTAAACACAGCATCCAGGGAATTAGCGGGTACATGTACGGCTCGCGAGCTTCTTGCGGCGATATAGGTTGATCGAGGCCCGCGAATGGGCGCCAGATCCTCGATGTCCTTGGCCCACACGGCTTCGATGCGTTCCGGTGATGTCGAGATCACCTTCTTCTTCCGGCCAACTATAGCCGTTTCGAACGGTTCCTCGCAGTAGGCCTTGGCCCGGTCGTACTTGGCTACGAAGTGGCGGAAACCGCCCGAGCCGATACCGGGAATTCCAAGGAGGTTCGCCTCACACTGAATCAGGCCCACCGGAAAGCCATGAACTGAGAAAATATCCTGGCACTTCAGAGCGTAGGTGTCGTAGCGGCACAGCATGTTCTGGTACCGCAGAAAGTCCGAGAACACCGTGGACAGAGCGAACCGGGTCTCATTATCGGTGACACCGAGAATCTCCCCCGCGAGAGTCTTCAGGCCGAGCAACTGGCGCCGGTTGAACATTTCTCGGAACTGGTGATACCCCCAACGACGAAGGCGTGTTGTCTCATCCCCTTCCGGAATTACGTCGTCCGGGATAAGGAGCGAATCATCCGTCTCCATGAGCCGTTCGGCCTCGGCAAACCGGGAGAAGTCCTTCTCGTCCGGTGCCTTGAAAAACCGTCCCTTGTGTGCCTTGCGGCATGAACCACAAAAGTACTCCAGAGCTATCAATCTATGTCTCGGTGGACCTTCTTCTGACTGGGGGTAAGGGTTCTCAGTACCGCAGGACGGGCAAACGCAACGGCCGCGCCTCGCAGGGCCATTGACGTGGAGCCGCCCGGCGCACGCATGACAATCGGGGAGATTGCCCTCGACCGGTTTCTCCTCGACCTGGTTGAGCGCCCCACACTCTCCGCACATC
>JAUWTC010000050.1 GCA_030609785.1 Holophagae bacterium | reverse complement strand
TTGCCCTGGATCAGGGTATCGTCCTGGCCGCCCCCCAGAGCTAGGCCGTGGTACAAGTTTCCGGAGATCAGGTTCCCCGCCCCGGCAGCGGTGCCGCCGATGGTGCCGCCGGTGCTCCCGTCGTTGCTCAGTCCGTCCCAGTTTCCGAGAGCCGTCGTTCCCGTTCGGTCCGTTCCCACCAGGTTTCCCTCTACGATCAGACCGGTGGAGCTTTGCACCCTGATGCCTGAGCTGAGGTTTCCGGAAATCAAATTGCCGTCGGATACTCCTGAACCATGGGTTCCCGTTCCCCCGATCGTGGCGTTGGCGGATGACGTGAGATGAACGCCATAGTCGTTGGGGTTCACTGAGTCTCCGTCTGCCGTCACACCCAGGAAACAACCGGTCACCACAAAGTTATCGGCTGATCCTGCGTTGATTCCCGCACCGGCGGCGAAGCCCCCGACGACCCAGTCGATCACAGCACAGTCCGTCGCCCCAACGTCAAGGCCGGACCCGCTGCAAGCACCGCCCTCAAGAACCAGTTCCGGGCCGTTGGGATTGGTGTCGCCCTGGTTGGCGGTCTGGGTCGTGCCATCGATAGTCACCCCCGCCGTCGTGACGGTCGGCAGCGGCCCGAGATTGGCGTCGGAGGGGGCAATTGTCCAGACGATTCCGTCGAAGCCCGCGTCACCCGTCGGGATGTTGAAGGTGATGGTATGTGGGCCTGGCGCGGAGTTATTGGCGGCGATGATCGCCTCGCGCAGGCTGGTCTTGCCGTCCGGCCCGGGGAGATCCGCGATCTGCTGCGCTCCTGTGAAGTCCAGCGAGTCGTTGGTGGTGTCGACCTGGATCGTCGCTCTGGGCCCGGACTTGACCCACACAGAGCCGTCCTCCTCCGCCACGATCAGCTCGGGAAGGGCGTCGGCGTCGATTCTGGTTTCCAGCATCACGAGCGGCCGAGTCTTGCCGGTGGTCTGATGCTCGGCGCGTTCCCGAGTTTCGACCAGTGCGGTCGGCAGGGCGGCCAGTGCCCCGCTGGATCCGGCCGCGACCAGCAACCGGTCCTCGAGTGCGATCAGCAAGTCGGGCAGTCCGTCGCGGCGGGGCCTGTCCTCCAGCGCGAGGCTCGAGGGCACCCCGGGAAGTGCGAAAGTCTCGATACTCGTGACGCTGCCGGCCGAATCGATCTCGAGCGCCACCAGCACCGGCGCATCGAGCACACCGAGGACGAGTTCGTCAAAGCCATCCGCATCGAAGTCGCCCGCCACCAGGGTTGATGGTGGGAAGTCGAGAAGTTGGGGAGGTTCGCCGTCGCCGATCCTACTCCCGCGGACCGGGAACCACACCACGGCGCCGACCTCTCGGCCCGCATACGCCACGACCAGGTCGGCATCGCCATCACGATCACGATCGCACCTGGCGGCCGCCACCGGTTGCCAATCCTCGGCCGGAGCCGGCGCCAGAATGAAGCCGTGCAAATCACTCCATGGTATTCGCTGCGGCGATGCGCTGCCGGCGATCGTGACCAGCATGGCAGTCAGAAGGAATGCGGGAAGAAGAAGGCGGCGGGCTCTCATAAACACCCCCAGGCTCGATGGCCTCGAGAAATCAGCGCTGCAACTTGGGTTGATTATCTTCCACCCTCAAATATGGTTCCGGGGAGTCCCAAAGTCAAGATTGCTCCACCGGAAGCGATGACTTTTTTCACACGAATCGAAGGACGGGCCAGGGACCGTACCTTCCCTTGTGGATCAAGTGCCCTGCGCCCTTGCCAAACGATCTGGTACGGCCTACATTGAAGAGTGGAGCAGCAACAACGCAGGAGAAAGCTCGGGCAAGGGTTCCGAAGGAGCACGGCATGATCAACTCCCGTTCGATTGTTCTTCTTTGTGCCCTGGTCGTTCTCTGGGTCGGCCTGGGAGATGCTCAGACAACGACGCCACCCGGGATCGACGTTGAGGTCTTCAACCCAGTGGATGGATCCAATAGTTTCTGTGTCGCCCCCTCACAGTCCTTCTGGGCGCACGTCTTCGTTCGGCCGGGCCTGGAGGTGCTGAGCTGTACCCACTCATGTTCGCCTCCCGATGTCGCGGGCGGATCCGCCAACCTCGCCACAGGTGTGATCGACCTGTCGTTTGCAACGTCGATGTTGCACTTCAGTCAAGCCGAAACTAACCCCGACCCCGGCCACGCCGCAGTGGACGGTCTCGTGATCGACGACCACACGGCCGAGGGGAGGATCGGCTGGGCCCTCGCCGGTGACTGGAACACCAACGGTGATATCACCAGCGGGCTGAAGAACCCGTGTGATCAGCTGAAGATCCACAGTGAAGCCTGGGTGTTCCGCGTTCAATTCACTGCACAGACCGAGGGCATCTCGGCCATTCATATCCGGAGGCAGGCAGACGACATGCCGTTTCAGCTCTCGTTTGCCGACTCCTGTCAGTCTCCCGCCTTCACGCTCGGAAACGGCGGTATTGATGAGGCAGTTGACGGAATGGTACTCGTCAGCACCTCCTGTGCGGCACTGCTCTTCTCCGACGGTTTCGAGTCCGGCGACACGAGCGCGTGGACAGCACACCAGTGAGATCCGAGGAGAAATGCCCGGTTCGGTGATTGACGGTATTCCCCAGGAATTCAGAATTCCCTGGTTTTGGTAAATCCAACCCCGGCCTTCTGGCACGTTTTCTGAGATTTCTACTCACCCCCGGATCTCCGGGGGGCTTTTAAGTGGCCGAATTCGCTGACGGAGGCTGTTAAGATCTACGGGTTCGCCTGATGGAGGTCAATTCCCAAATGAATAAAGCCGCCGCCCGAGTAACCCGAGCTTCGGTCATCTCCCGATTTCTTTCCGTGATCGAGAAAATCGGCAACACCCTGCCACACCCCGCCACGTTGTTTGCACTGTTCGCGTTCTCCCTCATTCTCGCTTCATGGCTCGCAGCCAAGCTGGGGCTTTCGGCCGTCAACCCCAAAACAGGTGTCGAAGTTCTGCCGATCAACCTGATTTCACGTGAAGGCCTGCACTGGATTTTAGAATCGACAATTGAGAACTTCACCGGCTTCGCGCCACTCGGTACCGTCCTCGTCGCGATGCTGGGAATCGGTGTCGCCGAAAAGAGCGGTCTGATCGGTTCGTGTCTGAGGTTGCTGGTGCACGCCGCACCCCGTCGCCTCTTGACCTTCGTGATCGTGCTTGCCGGTGTGCTTTCCAACATGGCCAGCGACGTCGGATACGTTCTGCTCGTCCCTCTCGGCGCAATCATCTTCATGTCGGTCGGTCGCCACCCCATCGCCGGGCTCGCGGCGGCTTTCGCCGGCGTCTCCGGTGGGTTCAGCGCTAACCTCCTGCTCGGAACGATCGACCCTCTCCTGGCCGGCATCAGCCAGGAAGCCGCCCGCATCATCGATCCCCAGTACACCGTGACACCAGCCTGCAACTACTACTTCATGGTGGTCTCGACCTTTGTGATCGCCGCGATCGGCACCTGGGTCACAGAAAAGATCGTTGTTCCCCGACTTGGAAACTACGAAGGCGCGGTCGTGACCGAGGACGAGGAGTTTCGCAAGCTGTCCAAAGAGGAAAAAAGTGGTCTGCTCTGGGCCTTCATCGTCAGTCTCGGCATGTCAGTCATCTGTCTGATCGGCCTGATACCGGACGATGGGTTCCTGCGCAATCTCGAAACCGGCAGTGTGCTTCACTCACCGTTCATGCACGGAATTGTCACCATCATCTTCCTTGGTGGCCTGCTTACCGGTCTTGCCTACGGCCTGGCCGCCGGTACGATGAAGAATGATTCCGACGTCGTCACAGGCATGAAAGAGTCGATGGAGACCCTCGCCCTGTTCATGGTGCTCGTGTTCTTCGCTGCCCAGTTTGTGGCCTACTTCAAGTACACCAACCTCGGCATGATCTTCGCCATCAAGGGGGCAGAAGTCCTCAAGGCCTCGGGCCTTGGACCGATCCCGTTGATGCTTTCGTTCCTGCTTCTCGCCGCCGGCCTCAACCTCTGCATGGGCAGCGCCTCCGCGAAGTGGGCATTTATGGCGCCGGTGTTCATTCCGATGTTCATGCTCCTCGGCTACAGCCCCGAGCTGGTCCAGGGTGTTTACCGAATCGGTGACAGCTCGACCAATATCATCTCGCCGATGATGTCCTTCTTCGCTCTGATCGTGGCTTTCATGCAACGCTACGATTCGAAGGCGGGCATGGGCACCGTGATTGCAACGATGCTGCCGTACTCGGTCGCGTTCATGATGGCCTGGATGTTGCTCCTCGTAGCCTGGCTGCTGCTGGGACTTCCCCTCGGACCCGGCGCCGGGCTGTATCTCGGTCAATAAGAGTACGTAGACAACCGCCGTGGCGAGCGGTATCGCACGTCACCCGTCGGGCTGGACTATCCTGAATCGTTGGAGGGTTCGATGAATCGGATGATTATGGTTTCTGCCGCTTTTTTTCCTGGGCCCCTGGGGCGCATGGGCCGAAAACGCGGCGGGGGTGATGACAGCCCCGGTTGAGTTGGCTTTGAGTGATGCGCCTCGGGTCGTGACCGAATACCAGGGGATTGTCACCAACCTCTTCGCCGAACATCAGCGGCAGGTCCGGCCTTTCAAGCGTTATGGCATAGTGGAGGCGTGAGGGTCGAGTGATGCCGGGTTTGGTACGTCTATACTTCGAAGGGGGCTCGCCAGACTACCCAAGGAGGGATTCAGGCGACCGAAAAACATGGATTTGATGGCCTGATTCGTTATTTGAGAGACCATGCGCACCCCATGGAATAGCATGGAGGGAGGATTGAGATGACATGGGCCAAGACGCGCCGTGTATCTTCCCGGAGGCAGTCGAGCAGGAAATCCTGCGGGCATCTCGGTAAACGCCAAGTGGAAGTAAGCCTTGCGCCGCGCGGTGTTGCCGTTTGGTGGTTGTTGTTTTTTCTGCTTTTCTCCACGGTCCCCTCCGCTCAGACCCTGCATGTACGGAACTACAGCACCGACGACGGCCTTCCCTCATCCCAGGTATGGTGCATCCTCCAGGGTAGCCAGGGCTTTATTTGGTTCGGGACCTCCAACGGACTGGCCCGCTACGACGGCCGGAAGATGACAGCCTTCGGCGCCAGAGATGGGCTCGTCAGCAACGTCGTTCTTGCGATGGTGGAAGACGCCGGGAAGTTCTGGATCGCCACCGACAATGGCATCAGTTGCTATCACAACGGCACATTTAAAAGCTTCTCACGGTTGGATGGGAAAGAGCTTGGGATCGTGTGGAGCGTCGCGAGGTTCGGGGGTTACATATGGTTCGGCACGAAGTCACGAGGGCTCTTAAGGGTCGATCCCCGAGAGGACGGTAACGGACACTACCCCATGGAGACCTTTGTCCCAGACGGCTTTACGCCCGAAAACAGCATCTTCGCCCTCGCGCCGGCCGAGGATGGCCTTTGGATCGCCACTGCGGGTGGGCAGTTGTACCGGTACGACGGAAGCCGGTTTCTGGAGTGCGCCGAGGTCTTCGGCCTTGAGGGGATGACCTTGACCAACGTGCGGCGGACCGGCGACTCCATGCTGTGGGTAGGGACAAGAAAACACGGCGTCTTCCGCTGCAGCCTGAGCGCCCTCGAAGGCAAAAGCCGGTCCGCGCCCGCCGAAAGGTACTTCCCAAACTCCTACATTTACTCGTCGGCCCAGGTGGGCGATGAAATGCTCTTTGGCACTCGCTACGGCGGACTGGCGTCCCTGGAGCACGAGAAACAGCACCAAGTGACAGTCGAGAACGGGCTGTGCAACAACCAGATCTACTCGATCCTGGTGGATCGGGAAGGCTCGGTCTGGCTCGGCACGAACCAAGGGGTCACCAAGATCCTGTCCAGGAAGTTCCGTGGATATCTGAAGGACGAGATCATCACATCCACATGTGAGTATCGGAACGCTCTTTGGTTCGGAACCTTCGAACATGGCCTGATCAGGCTCAAAGACGGCGAGATCACCCGGTTCACGAAGAAAAACGGCCTGCTCAGCAATGACCAGATCCTTGCCCTCGTGGTATTTCAAGGTGAAATGTGGATAGGAAGTTTGGGTGGGCTCAACAGCTATGACGGGGCCGCATTTCATGCTCACACGGGGAAAACCCCCTCGGCCACTCAAAGGGGAATCTTGTCGCTCCACCCGGCGGGCGACTGCTTGTGGATTGGGACCACCAACTGGGCTTGGATGTACCGGAAAGCCGCGTCGAAAGATCAGTTTACAAGGCTTTCCGACACGAACAAGCCCGGTTCCACTTACTTCCAGACTGTCGCCGAGGACCAGGAGCACAGGATCTGGTTTGGCTCTCCTTCCGGGGCATACATCTACGATCCCAAACATCCTCAGAGAGGGATAGAGAAAGTTGGGACCGGCGATGGATTGCCTGCCGGCTCTGTCAACTGTATTTTCCATGACAACGAGGGGACCCTCTGGCTGGGGGTGCAGTCCAGCCTGATCAGATACCAGCCGAGGGAGAAGGAGGAATTCAGGGTTTTCAGTCTCCCCGCGACCGAAGGTCGGTCGGCCTCTTCCAACACCAATGTCTTTTCGGTCATCCAATCCAACGGGAACTATTGGCTCGGCACCAACATGGGCATGCTCAAATTCGACGGTGAGAAGGATTTCAAATGGTACACCAAGCAAGACGGGCTCATCGGAAACGAGGCGACTACCGCTTCCTTCCTGTACCGTGACAGCCTGGGCCACATTTGGTTTGCTACCTACAGTGGGGTGACCGAGTATCTGCCGGAGAACGACATCCCCAACACGGTCCCTCCGCCGGTCCTCATCGAGAAAGCGTTTTTCGACAACGCTCCTATCACGGAGGGACATAGTTTCACTTACCGCCGCGGTACCGTGCGATTCGCCTTTATTGGTCTGTCTTTCAAAGACGAGAAGGATGTCCGGTACAAGTACACGCTGGTGGGATACGACAAGGATTGGTCGGAAATCACTGAAAAACGGGAGGTGCGGTACACAAACTTGGATAACGGCCGGTATGTCTTCAAGGTAACGGCCCGGAATGGCGATGGCTGCTGGTCTACCACCCCCGCGATGGTATCGTTCGAGATCCTCCCTCCGCTGTGGAAGAAGTGGTGGTTTTTGCTCCTGGCGTTTGCCGCCGCAGGGTTGCTGATTCGGGCGGGGGTCGGTTTCAGACTGAAAAGAATCAAAAGGGAGAAGAGACGGCTGGAGGAACTGGTGGCGGAGAAAACCAAGCTGCTTACGGTGCAGGCCATCACGGACGGGCTTACCGGCGCGTACAACCGGAGTTGGTTCATGCAAAAGCTCCGGCAGGAAATCCTCTCGATGGCACGGGGGCCATCCCCGGCCTGGCTCTCCCTGATCATTCTGGATATAGACCAATTCAAACATTTCAATGACACCTACGGCCACCTGGTGGGAGATTATGCACTGACATCGCTTGTCGAGGTACTTCGCGGATGTATCCGCGAGAATGACACACTGGTCCGCTATGGCGGCGACGAGTTCGCGATCATCCTCCCCTCGACGGGCGCCGAAGGCGCACGAGTCGTGGCTGAGAAGATGCGAGAGGGCATCGAATCTTACAACTTCCAGCATGAAGGCCATCGACTGAAGATCGCCATCAGCGTTGGCGCAGGTGTGTGGTGCTACTCGGGGAAATTGCAGGGCGACATCGTTCAGGAACTGACGAAAAAACTGATCACCGAGGCTGACACCGCCATGTACGAGGCTAAGAATGAAGGAGGCAACCGTGTTGCTCTCAGACTGCTTCAGCCCTACGCAATCGGCGAGCAGGACTGAGAGCCGACAACTATGCTATCTCATCGATGATCCCGACGACCACCGAGCGAATCGGGGCGCCGGGACAGCCGAGGACCTGCTGGGCGCCGCCGCCTTCGTCATTGACCAGGACGGTTTGGCCGGCGCCGGCGCCGACGGTGTCGACGGCGATCAAGTAGCCCCCAGCCGGCGTGCCTTCAGGCGTCAGGCGATCGACGATCAGCAGGGTGCGGGCGTTGTAGGCCTGATGGTTGATGGTCATGAAGATCTGACCGGCGACCCGTCCGATGATCATGGCCCGCCCTCGAGGTGCACGCCGTCGACGATGCCGACAATGGTGTGGTCAACCGGGACGAACCAGGGGTCGAGCGCGAGAGCCGCTTCCCGTCCGCCTTCGAAAGCGATCAGTTCGCCGGGGCCGGCCATGCGGGTCGAGTCGGCGCAAACCAAGGGCCGACCCTCCGGTTTCTCATCCTTGGTCAAGGGTTGGACCAGGAGCATCGGCACTCCCTCGAGACCGGGTGTGATGACGGCCGGCACGACGGTCCCTATGATTCTACCGAGACGCATCGATCTCGGCGCCTTCGGGCTGGAAGTGGGGGCACGCAGCGAAGCGTGTGCCCTCGTTGAGCAGGGATTTGAGTGTCGTGTCCAGGCGGGGGATGACGGTGGTTTGAAGGAGGAATTGTAGAGGGATCAGGTCGCGACCGATCTCACAGGCGGCCTCGACATCTGCGAGAAGACCGTCGAGAAGCAGAAAGGCACGCCCTCCAAGGTCGTCAGCCAACCGGATGCGGGCGATGGAAATCCCCGTCGCCTTGATCGCGGCGTCGGCCGCCCGCAACAGACTGGGCACGCTCCTGCATTCGACGACCGCCAGGGCCTCGGCTGAGAGGCTTTGCCGCCCACCCAAGGTTGCCGCCGTGACCTGAGGGTGAACGTCGGGAAGGAGGACTTGATCCAACAGCCACGATCCGGCTCGATCCAGGCCCGCTTCGTGGGCCTCCTCGACCGCCGCGACCGATCCCGCGACCAGGATCAGGTAGTGGCCCGGGTGGACCGTGCCGGCCTTGAGAACGGCGATCGGGGCCCTTTTGACCATCGCGTCGGCCGTACTGATGCCGGCGGCGACACTGTCGATCTCGAGCATTGCGATGGCCGGGTGTGTGGTGCCTAGGAGCGTATAGGGCATTAAATCAGCGCCGCCTTTCGGGTGTCGTAAAGGCCCTTTTTCGTTGCATCCTCGACCCGTACGGTGAGTACAGCGTCTCGAATGCGCCTCAAATGCCACTTTACGACCCTCCGAAATACATCCGCCGTCAATGCCATACACGCTCCTGGATTCACTAGACGATCCGGAAATGGTCGACCAGCACACACCGGCGCAGGCGGCTGAAGCTTCGTGGGCTGGTCAGTCCTTCACCGGTGGGACTGGCGATCGTGAAACTGGTGTGGCCCTCGCCGCCCTCGGCCAATCCGGCGTAGTGCGGTGCGTTCTTGACGAAGATCGAACAATCGGCTTCACGCGCCATCCGGCTGAGATTGTCGAGGTGCTTGGAGTACATGCCGGCGGTGTGGCGGTTTGAGCGCTCGGCCCGCACGGCGAGGTCAATGGCCGCATTCGCATCCCGGACCCGGACAACCGGCATCACCGGCAACATCTGTTCGGTCCAGACCAGGGGGTGTTCGGCCTCGACGTCGGCAACAACCAGCCGTGTCTCCGGTCCTGTGCTGATGCCGATGTGTCCGAGAATGACTCCGGCGTTCTTGCCGATCAATTCCCGATTGACCGTCCCAGGTTGGCCGGGGTTTGTCACACCGTCGAAGATCACGGCCTCGAGGCGACGCACCTCAGCCCGGTTGAGGACGACTCCGCCCTGGCGGCCCATCGAGTCCAGAAGGGCGTCTGCCACGGCGTCGACGACGATGGTCTCCTTCTCGTCGACGCAGATGATGTTGTTGTCGAAAGAGGCGCCGAGAACGATGTCGCGTCCTGCCTGCTCGATGTCCGCGGTTTCGTCAACGACCACCGGGGGATTGCCCGGGCCGGCGCAAATGGCCCTCTTGCCGCTGTTCATTGCCGCCTTGACGACCCCGGGACCTCCAGTGACTACCAGCAGCCGGATGCCCGGGTGGTGCATCAGGGCCTGAGCAGACTCGATCGTCGGATCAGCGACGCACGTCACCAGATTGGCCGGGCCGCCTGCGGCGGTGATCGCCCTGTTGAAAGCCTGGATGGTGGCGGCGCCGACGCGCCGTGCACCGGGGTGGGCGTTGAAGACAGCGCTGTTGCCGGCGGCCACCATGCCGATGGCGTTGCAGAT
>JAUWTC010000013.1 GCA_030609785.1 Holophagae bacterium | reverse complement strand
CCGAGATCATGACCCAAAGCGATCGCCTCGACCAGATCTTCGTTGAGCGCCAGGGCCCTTGCGATGGTCCGACCCGCCTGCGCCACCTCCAGGGTGTGGGTCAACCGGGTCCTGGGATGGTCCGCCAGGTGGGGAACGAAGACCTGGGTCTTGTGTTTCAGCCGGCGAAAGGCCCGGGAGTGGAGAATCCGGTCACGATCCCTTTGAAAGGCCGGACGGAGGGGATCATCAAGATCCTCAACGGCGGATCGCAAACCTTCGACCGAGGGCGTCGCCCAGGGGGCCAGACGCCGACCCTCGTCGTCTTCCAAAGACTGCCTGTCGCGAATCTCAAATCTATTCCACACGATCAGCCTCCCATGCCCAAGAGGGCTCCAACCAATCGTAGACTACCCGCCGCGAGCACAGGATCGCCCAGGCACGCTACGGCGTCAGCGGGCCCCGGAAGGACGACGGCGCCCGGGAAGGCCTCGAGGAGAGCCTCGACGGGCATGCTCCTCGGATCCTCCAAAGGACAGACTGCAACCTCGCCGACGACCGGCCGAAGGATGTCGGCCATCTTTCGGACGGGTTTGTCGTCAAGACAGGCAAAGACCAGATTGTACCGGACGGTCTGCTCTCTGAGGTAGACCGCCAGGCTCTCGACCGCCTCGAGATTATGGGCTCCGTCCAGGAGGACCAAACGGTCTCCAACCATGGTTTTGGAGAGTCGGCCCGGCCACCGAGTGCCACGAAGCGCTTCGACGACCGTCTCCGCCTTCAGCGGACCAATCCACCCCAGTTCCCGGCAGGCTTCGGCCACTGCCAGGGCGAGATGCAGATTGGCCCGTTGATGCTCTCCCTCAAGAGGTATTTCAAACTGGGTCCAATCGGAGCCGGTCAATCGCGCCTCAAGCCTCCCGCGGGTGCCGCCCGGCCGGACCTTCACTAATGCCGACGCCTCCCTGACTCCGGGCAGGGCCAATCGCTCGATGACCCATCGGTCGACCTGTGGCCCGTAAACACCGATGTCGGCGGCGGCCAGTGCCGCGCCCTTGTCGTCCGCGATCGCCTCCGGCCGATCTCCCAGCCAACGCCGGTGATCCGATCCAACATTGGTCAATCCAGCGATCGCGCTCCCGGCCGCCCGCGAGGCGTCCCAACGACCGCCCATGCCCGCCTCGAGAACGGCCACATCAACACCACTTTCCGCGAAGTGCACGAAGGCTGCGGCCGTCAGCGTTTCGAAGAAGGTCAAGTCCGGGTAGGTCTCCAGTCTGTCGAGGATCGCCGCCAGCCGGTCACCGCCGATCTCACACCCGTCGACCCTCATTCGCTCATGGACCCGAACCAGATGAGGCGAGGTCGCCAAACCGGTTTTGACTCCCCCGGCAGACAGGACTCTTTCCAACATCGCTGCGGTCGAGCCCTTGCCGTTGGTCCCAACCAAAAGGACCGATGAAAATGTGTTCTGTGGGTTCCCCAGGTGCTGAAGCGCTTCGGTCAGTCGATCGAGGCTGGGGCGGATCCGCCCAGGTCGTCGTTTCTCCAGAATTAGCGGAAGTAACCCAGGCATGTGGCGAGGGTCGACTTCAACTCGTGGCGATGAACGATACGATCGAGCATGCCGTGTTCCAGCAGAAACTCGGAACGCTGGAAACCCTCGGGCAGGGTCTGCCGGATGGTTTGCTCGATCACCCTGGGGCCGGCAAATCCGATCAACGAGGCCGGTTCGGCAATGTTGAGGTCGCCCTGCATGGCGAAACTGGCCGTGACGCCGCCGGTCGTCGGATCGGTAAGAACCGAGATGAAGGGCAGTCGTTTCTCTCGCATCCGCGCCAAGACTGAGGAAATTTTCGCCATCTGCATCAGGGAGAGAATCCCCTCCTGCATTCTGGCGCCGCCGGAACACGCGACAATGACCAAGGGCAGACGACGATCCAGGCACCGCTCGCCGGCGAGCGCAATTTTCTCGCCAACCGCAGAACCCATCGACCCGCCCATGAAGGCATATTCCATCGCGGCTATGACGGTCGGACCCCGATCGATCTCGCCTTGGCCGACGACGACCGCGTCCTGCGGACCAACCTTCTTCTGATAGACCTTGATCCTGTCCTTGTAGGCCTTCGAGTCGGTGAACTCCAGTGGATCAGTGGATCGAACGCGATTGAACAGGGTCTTGTACCGGCCGGCATCAAAGAGCGATTCCAACCGCTCGTGGGCCGACATCCTGAAGTGGTAGTCACACTTGGGACAGACGTGCAAATTCGCGGTCGCCTCTTTGTGGTAGAGAATCGCCCCGCATCGTTCGCATTTGATCCACAGGCCCCGAGGGACCCCCTGTCCTTTTTTCATGCTTCACTCCGTCCCATCATCCGGGCGCCCTACCGCTGCCAGGAACACAATCAAACCCCGGCCGAGCCGGGGTTTGAATCGGCGGGTCATCCCCTCAATCCTTGGAGCCGTCTTCCTCGAATTCGTTGGGGATTCCCAGCCTTTGACAGGCAGCATCGTACATCTGATGCGCCGCTTTTTGAGCACCCTGGAGATCCGAGATCCTCGCCTTCACTGCTGCCAGTTCTTCCTGAATCTGGCCTTCGAGATCTTCGATCTGCTTCTTCTCTTGTTGCAACACATCTTCGTAGAGTTTTTTCTGGCCGTCTGAAAGGGTCATCGTTCCTCCTCCTATTCGATCAAATCGTCAACGAACACTGAACGGAATCCGAACCGGAATCCACATTCGGACTTTCACGCCATTCTTGGTTGCGGGTTTGTACTTCCAATTCCGAACCGCATCTTCGGCAGCCTTTTCGAAACCGACGCCCGGACGACTGTTGTTGAGCATCTTGACCTGCTCAACGGTCCCGTTGGTTCCAACCAGGATCTCCAGGGTCACGGTTCCTTCCGCCCTCATCCTCCGAGCCATCGGCGGAAAGGACGGCGTCGGTTTATCGATGATTGAAGGCAGGATAACTCCGGGGCCGCCCGGCTCGACAATATCTCCCTCCCGGACCGTTGGCGTCGGGGTCGGGGGAATCGGCGTCGGGGTCGGGGGAATCGGCGTCGCCGTTGCCGCGGGCGCTACCGGCACCGCGGTGGGAGTCGGCTCTGGCGTCGGCTCTGGCGTCGGTGTGGGCTCGGGGGTCGGTGTCGGGGGAATCGGCGTTGGCGTCGGGAACTCTTCTTCGAGGCGCTCCCGCATCTCCTCGCTCTTCTCCTCGACCATCTCCGCCGCGGCCTGTGCGGCGGCCGCTGCCATCTCCTCCTCGGTCATCAGACCGGCCGGAGCGGTCGGGGTTTCGACCACGGCAGCTACCGGGGTATCACCCTGCTGGGGTGGGCCCTCCGGCCCTCCGCCACTGATCACCATCCAGAGGCCACCGACGACGATCACCAACGCAGCGGCGCCGATCAAGAGCCATTTCATATTGGATGACTCGCCGTCCGAAGCCACGGCAACGGCAGCTGCCTCCTCGACGACAACAGGCTCGCCACCGTCATCGGGGAGGGTGTCAAGAGACGTCGGTCCAGTTGGAGGCGCCGGCGCAGGCGGCTCGACAGGCGGCATCGCCTTGGCGGGCTCCTTCGCTGTCACCTTTCGCCCGGGAATCTGCGTGAATTTCTTGCCCTTGACCAGTTCCCTCATAAACCGAGCCAACGCCGCCGAATCGACCGTCCATCCATATTTCCGCATGACCTCCTCGAGGTCGCTTTGGAAATCACGGGCGGACTGATAGCGATCGCCAAGGTCGGATTCGAGAGCCTTGAGAACAACCGTCTCGACATCTTCCGGAATGTCCGGATTGATGCCGGAAGGCGCAGCCACCGTGGGATTTCGAACCTGCTCGAGAATGGACAATTCAGAATCGCCGGCAAAGAGCTTCGAGCCGGTCAGCATCTCGTACAGCACCAGTCCAAGGGAGAAGATGTCCGACCGGTGGTCGATGCTCTTGCCCCAGGCTTGTTCCGGCGACATGTATTGCAGCTTGCCCTTGAGAGCGCCGGCACGGGTATGGGACGCTTTTGAAGCCGCCTTGGCGATTCCGAAATCGCAGAGTTTGATGTCACCGTCATTCGAGATCAGCACATTTTGCGGCGACACGTCCCGGTGAACGAGCCCGAGGTCCCGGTCTTCAAAATCCTGCTTTCGGTGGGCGTAGTCCAGTGCCGAAGCCAGCATTGTCGCGATGTGGAGTGAGATTGGGATCGGAGGATGGGCGTCACGATCTCGACAGTTCTTCAGCAGGGACCGCAAATCGAGCCCCTCGATGTACTCCATCGCAATGTAGTACGACCGATCGATCTTGCCGAGATCATAGATGTGGATGATGTTGTTGTGGTTCAACTGGGCGGCCAGCTTGGCCTCGTCGATGAACATCGTGACGAATTCGTCGTTGTCCGTCAGGTGCGGCAGAATCCGCTTGATGGCGACCGTCTTCTGGAAGCCCTCCATACCCATCATCCGCGCCTTGAATACCTCGGCCATTCCGCCGGTAGCGATGTGGTCCTTGAGGATGTACTGACCGAATTGATTCTCGTCCGCCTTCGCCGCCTTCGAGGTCTTTGTGGCCTTGACTTCAGGAGATGACGGCGGCGCCACCGGGGGTTTGGGCTCAGGCGGCGTCGAGACCGGCGGGGCCGGCTCGCTCTTCTTGGCCTGACGAACGGGCTGAACGTCCATGCCGGCCAACGTTTTCGAAAGGATGGCGTCAACGTCGGTTTCGGAAGGCGTCACGGCTCGTTTGACAGGACGGGGCTTGTGTTCGCTATCCACCAACCCTGCCAGGACATCATCGACCTTGACGGCCCCGGCTTTGTGGACAGGAACGTCTTTTGGGCCAGCCTTTTTCGGAGCATCGACACTCTCGACATCGGAGAGGATGTCGCCGAACAACTCGTCCGAGGTAAAACTTTTGTCTTCCTTGCCGGCGTTCCGCCGAAGCGCCTCGAGCATGTCTTGCGGGATCGCCTGGGTGGCAGCAGGGTCCGTTGCCTCGCTCAACATCGCCTCAAGGCGCTGGAGCAGCACATCTCCCGTGAACGGTCGTTCCAGGATGTCCTGAGCCGCATATCGAGCGGCATCCGCTTTGGGGTCCTCGCCTTTGTAGCCGGACATCAGAATCAAAATCGGCGTCGTCCGCAAACCCGCGCGGGCCCTCAACTGGGTAATGGCATCTTCGATTTTGATCCGCGGCAGCACGGAGGTCATGATGACTGCGTGGGGTTCGAACGCCGCACAGACCTCAACGGCAGCGTCGATGTTGCCAGCCACCTCCAGGGCGTAACCAGGGCCACCGAGTGCCTTTTGCACCCGCTCCACGTATCGCGGTTCGTACTCGACAAGAAGAATATTCGCGCTCATATCACCATCCTCAGGTGTTGGACTGGGTGAAGAGTCCACGTTTATTATGTTCGACCCGCCCGTGAAGTCAACCGCTCCCCTCGGCGAAATACAGTTTTAATGAGAGAGTCCTCCGGATCTTCTATCTGATAAATCGTACCTGAACCCGGCGGACCCAATGCCGACCGAACGCCGGTGGGAAGCCCAACAAACTTCGACAACGGGACTCCAACACGCTATTGTCAAGGGTGGTCCGACTCAAGGAAAGCAATCGGACGAAGAGAAGAGAACAAGACGGGTTACGGAGGCGCAATGTCAGGCCACAGCAAATGGAGCACCATCAAGCACAAAAAGGGTCGGGCCGATGCCAAGCGCGGCAAGATCTTCACCAAGATCATCCGGGAGATCACAGTTGCCGCTCGTGCGGGCGGCGGGGATATCGACAGCAATCCGCGACTGCGAGCCGCTGTTGCTGCCGCCAAGGCTGCAAATATGCCCGCCGACAATATGAACCGAGCGATCCAACGAGGCACCGGTGAACTTCCAGGCGTCAATTATGAGGAGGTTCGGTTCGAGGGCTATGGCCCAGGCGGGGTCGCCGTAATGCTCGAGTGCCTGACGGACAATCGTAATCGAACCGTTCCCGAGATCCGCCACCTCTTCTCCAAACACAGCGGAAACCTCGGGGAAAACGGAAGTGTCGGTTGGCTTTTCACCCGCAAGGGTCTGATCCTGGTGGCCCGCGCCGATGACCTCGACGAGGATTGGTTGATGGAGCAGGCTTTGGAAGCCGGCGCCGACGACCTCGACACCGAGGATGGCGAGTACTTTCGTATCTTCACCGCACCAGACGAACTCCACCAGGTCAAAGAGACGATGGAGGCTGCCGGCGTCAATATAGAAGCAGCACAGTTCGACATGGAGCCTTCGACAACCGTCGAACTCGAAGGCAAGAAGGCCCAGCAGATGATCCGCTTGATGGAAGCCTTCGACGACCAGGACGATGTACAAGACGTCTGGGCCAACTTCGACATCGACGAGGCCGTCCTGGAGTTGCTCTGACGCCTTCGATAACCGCACCCAGTCGGTTCCGTGTCGTCGGCATCGATCCAGGGTCAGCCGCCACGGGTTGGGCGGTGGTGACGGCCGAGGGCAATCGGTATCACCTGCTTGACTTCGGCGTTATCAGACCGAAGGGCGACGACCGTTCGACCCGACTGTCTGACCTCGCGGAGCGGCTGGCCAAGGTCATCGAGGAACACGGTCCGGATCAGGCGGCGGTCGAAACGGCGTTTACCGGCCGCAATCCACGATCGACGGTCGTCCTGGCAGAGGCGCGAGGAGTCATACTGTCGGTTCTGGGGTCCGCGAGGATTGGCGTCACCGACTACACGCCGGCCGAGGTCAAGAAGTCGATCGTCGGTCACGGCAGGGCGGAGAAGCCACAGATCGCCTTCATGGTCAGCCGCCTTCTCGGCCTGCACAAGACGCCGCCCCACGATGCGGCTGACGCCATGGCCATCGCTTTGACCCATATTCATCACCGTCCCCGGCAGGGGCAGTGACGTTGGCCCGGATACTTGAAACTTGAAACTCAACTTCTGATTCCGGCAGTGTTGATCAAGGCAATCGGCGCCGGACCCCACTCGACCATCATTCATGGGGACCGACCAAACCGCATCCGAGGAGATAACGCGGTGACGAACATTCCCCTAAAGCCTCGCTGGATAGGGTCTTCAGTTTCGAGTTTCCGGTTTCGAACCACGCCCAACCCGCAACCGCCGCCGTTCGGTTCCTTGACGCATAGAAAATCCTCGTGCTACGATTCGCTGCCCTTCTCACGAAAGGGGTGAGTTAACAAAAAATTGATCCATTCCGGCGGAAACACCCTTGTGACTCACGCCGGGATAGGTCACAATCGAACTCCGGGCTTTTCTGGGGCCGGCCCAGACCCGAGAACTTGTAAACCTATAGGAGGAAGATCGTGCACTTCGGAACGCTCGCAACCTATTTCCGCCAGGGTGGACCCATGATGTGGCCCCTTCTCTTTTTCTCGCTCCTGGCACTGACGTTCATCATCGAGAGATACATCGTCTTTTCGAAGGCGAAAATCAACGTCAACGAGTTCCTGACCAAGATCCGCAAGGCTCTTCTGGTTAACCGGAACGTCAAAGAAGCGATCAAGGTCTGCGAGCAAAGCCGCGGTCCGGTGGCCTCGGTGATGAAGGCCGGCCTCCTGCGCTTCGGCCACACCCGTGAAGACATCGAGAAGACCATCGAAAATGCAGCGATGTACGAACTGGACCGGCTCGAGCGCCGCATGGGCGTTTTGGCCACCACAGCCAACGTCGCCCCGATGTTGGGCTTCCTCGGGACCGTTACCGGCATGATCAAGTCCTTCGCCACCCTCGCGGCCGAAGGTTTGACCAACCCCGGCGCGGTCGCATCCGGCATCTCGGAAGCGTTGATCACGACCGCAACCGGCCTGATCGTCGCCATTCCGGCCCAGCTGGCCTACAACTGGTACAACACCAAGATCACCCGCTTCGTGCGTGACATCGAGACCGCCACCAACATGTTGATGGAAACCTTCATCGAGATGGACAGTCAGCGGTACAGCTCGACCCAGGGCACCGACGCGCCCAAGGCGTGAGAGTGATACGAACGAAGGGAGGCCGCGATGGCAGTCATCCGCGGTAGAGTGAAGAAGAGCGGCGGTGAGATTTTCACGGCGTCGATGGCAGACATCGTCTTTCTGCTGATCGTCTTCTTCGTGTTGACCTACAACACCGAGGTAGACCGGACCCAGGTCGACCTTCCGGAAACCTGGGTGCGCAAAAATATCCCCAAAAAGGCCGCGGTGATCTCGATTTCCTCCCCGGACACGGGCGAGATAGTCAGGGTCTCCACCGGTGAAGAAATGTCCTTGCCCGTCAGCACCAATGAGGAGGTCATCACCTTTGCCTCCACCGTGGTTGCTCAGGACCCCACCAAGGAATTCATCATCAAGGCGGACGAGGATGTGCACTACGAAAAAGTCGACGCGGTTCTCGATGCTCTGAAGCAGTCGAAGGTCAAGACCATTTACCTGCTCTCAGACCAGAGAACCGTCGACGGCTGACGGGGGCGATCATGGGAGTATTCAAAAATAGCAAGCGGGAGATCGAGTCAGAGATCTTCACCGGCTCCATGGCCGACATCTCGTTCCTCTTGATCATTTACTTCATGGTCACCTCGGTGTTCTCCGCGACTCGCGGGTTGGATTTCGCTCTTCCCGAAGACAACACCGAGACACCCGAGATCAAACAAGAGGACTCGATCGATGTCTTCGTGCAGCCCGGGGGAGACCTTCAGCTCGACGGAAATCCAATGGCCAAAGAACAGATCGCCGATAAACTGCTGCCTTATATCGCGGAGACACTCCGCGAGAATCCGAAGAAACCAGTGATTCTGCGAACCGACCCCGAGGCGACTTACGGCAACATGATCTATGTCTTCGACATCTTGAGAACCCCGGTCGAAGACGGCGGGATCAAGATCGAAACCATTTCCATTCCAACCCAGCGTGAAATCAGTAATATCTGGACCATGCTGGGCGTAGCTCAGTAATCGGGGGTGAAGGATGAATGAGACTCCCAAGCCCGCAGCCCAAAAGGGGCCCCAGCTCCCCCAGACGGTGATGGAAATCATCGCGATGGAGGAAGCGCAGGATGCGAAATTTGCTCGAATCGCGTTTATCTGTGCGATGGTCCTGCATGCGGTGTTCTTTATTATGAATTGGAACTTCCTGGTCTGGGGCGACGACGCCGGTGACCACGACCAGAAGAAAACCAAGATCTACGTGGTCAAACAGGTCAAGTTCAAGCAACCCCCGAAGCAGGAGCTGCAGCAGATTCCCAAGCCTAAGACCAAGAAGGTCCCGATCCCCGATCCGACGCCGGACGAGCCGGAGCCGATTCGTGAGGAAGATCCCGAGGAGGATCTGGATTTCATCGCGGACGACAGTCTGATCCTCGGGGTTCCCGACGCGCCTCCGGCGCCCGAACCCGAAGGACCGATCAGGTTCGTTGTCGGCGGCAACATCACGGAGCCGGTACGACTCAGCGGACCCAACCCCATCTATCCCGAAGCGGCGCGTCGAGCCCGCATCCAGGGGGTGGTCGTGTTGGAGTGCACCATTGGCAAGGTAGGGAAAGTGACCAGGGTCATCGTACTCAGGGGTCTGCCGCTGGGTCTGACGGAATCCGCAGAATCAGCCGTCAGAAAGTGGACCTTCAAACCTTCGACACTCAACGGGAAACCGGTCGAGGTTCTCTACATCCTGACTGTTCGGTTCAACCTGCAGTAAAACGAACGGGAGATACCAGAACTCTATGGCTCTGCAAGGCTCACTCTCAGAACTCTCCCTTCCGGACGTGATCCAGTTGGTCAGCGTGTCCGGAAAGACCGGAGCCTTCCATCTGATCAATGGAGACGACCAGGGGAAGATCTTCCTCAAAGACGGCCAGATTATCGATGCCAATATCGGAAATCTCCGCGGAGAACAGGCCGTTTATGAGATGGCCATCTGGTCAACCGGAGATTTTTCCTTCACACCGGGGGAAACCTCAACCGACGTAACCGTGCAGCGTTCCAACGCCAATCTGATGATGGAAGCTGCCCGACGCCTGGACGAGTGGCGGGTTCTGTCGCGCCGTATTCCCTCGCTGGACCTGGTGCCGTTCTTTTCCCCAAGGGAAGGGCAGGATCAGGTCACACTCAGTCCTCAAGAGTGGATCCTGGTCACCCATGTCGATGGGCGGCGTTCGATCGAGCAAGTAGCGACCATCCTCCGCTGGTCTGCGTTCGACGTATCGAAGCTCCTCTTCGGAATGATCACATCAGGACTTGTCGCCCTCAGAGAACCGGAAGAGGGTCAGGACAACGGCGGTTTTCAAGCCGGCCCCAGTCCGATCACCCTTCTGGGTCTGGCCGAAAAAATCCGCACCGTGGCCGTCGACGTCGTCGGTTCCGGCGGCGAAAAGACGATTGAAAAACAATATGCCGGCGCGTGCACCTCGATCGAACGGGGTGGAGACCTTGGCATCATCCGAGAAATGGTCGCACAAAATTCCAAGGCCATTTCTCTCCTCAAGGGTGCCGAAGTCGCAGCGATGTTTGACGAGCAGGTTCGCCCCCTGCTCGGCGGAATTGACGAAGGTTCATCCTGAACCTCAAGGAGGCGTTCATGATTCACTCAGGATTCCGCCTCGGCGCCAGATTGTGCGTCGGGATCCTGCTCCTCGCGGTGGCCCTTCCGGCTGGAGCCGAGGACAATCAGGACTACAACAAAGGCCTTGAGGCCTTCAGGGCCCGAGAGTATTCGAACGCCGTTCAGTGGTTTCAAAAGGTCGTTGAGCAAAGTCCCGACCACGCCGGAAGCCACTATTTGTTGGGGCTCTCCCTGCGGGGGGACAAAAAGACGTCAAAAGCTCTGGCCAGTCTTCGAAAGGCCACCGAGTTGGACCCTGGCAATGCTTCGTATGCCATCGCACTCGGACAGACTCTGATCCAGGCCAAACAGTACAATGACGCGTACCTGACTCTCAAGAAGGTCCGTTACTCCGATCTGGATACTCGGGCCCGCCAGAGTTATGCGCCGGCTTTCGCCAATGCTGCGATTATGGCCGGGTTCCCCGGAGAGGCCGTCAACGTTTTGGAAGCCCAAACCAAAGCGACCCCGAAGAACTCAGAAATGTTCTACACCCTCGGTTATGCCTACAGCAAAGAAGAGGACTACGGCAAGGCCTTCGCTGCGTTCAAAAAAGCGTTTGAACTGGACCCGTCCAGCACCAAGAGTGGAACCTCCGCTGTCAAGTCAGCGATCTCCGCCGGTCGCCGTGCCGGCGGCTCGCAGAAGGACAGCTACTACTCTCAAGGCGCCGTCATTGCCGAAAAACTGGCGAGCGCCTCGCCCACATTTGACAACCTTCTGCTTGCTGGAGAGACCCGCCTGGGCGCCAAGGACTACCAGAAGGCATTGGGGTGGTTTGACCGGGCTCGATCCAAGCAACCCCAGAATGCCCTGGTGCACTACTACCATTCACAATGCAACACCAATCTGGGCCAGTACAAATCCGCCATTACCGATTTGCAGCAGGCCCTGAAGATCGGCGTCAGCGGGAAAATGCGGACCCAGGTCCACAACCAAATGGGTTTCGTCTACGACAAGACCAAGAAATATGACGATGCCATCACGGCGTACAAGAATGCCGGGAATTCAAGGAAGGTCAGCGACGTCGAGAAAAAGAAAGCCGATGCCGCCAAGAACGTAGAGGCTGACTTAGCAAAGGCTGCGTACGAACGCAAACTCATCGCCCTCGAACAGCAGATCAAAGAACTCGAAGCCATCGGCGAGGTTGAAGAGGCGAATGACCTTCGCGAACACCTCAAAATGCTCCGCGAGCAGTGAGTTTTATTTCTCTGATTTTGAGGCGCCCTTCGGGGCGCCTTTTTTTGCCCCTGCTTTCTTCTTTTCTTGGCGTTCTTTGCGAGAGGATGGGTTCGTTCGCGGGAAGATTCCCGAAGGATCGCTTTCAGTCCGTCTCACCAACCCTCGCGTGACGGGCCATCGTGACCAGGGCAGCCGCCATCGGCAGGACCACACCCACTCCAATCTCGGCTGCCACCAACCAGGGAGGAAAGACCGGGGCGCTCAGCCCAACCGCCTCAACCGCAATCGCGACCATGCGGATCAGATACCAGGCTCCCACGGAAGCGGCCAGACCGGCACAGATGCCTGGTATCAGGGCGGCAACTACAAAGGGACTCCTGATAGCGCTCTCGGTTGCTCCGACCAGACGCATGATCGTGATCTCATCGGCGTGGCGGAAGACCTCAAGGTGGATCCATGTGGCCGCCAGCAAGAATGCAGACGCCAGCAAGATCACACTGATGGCCCCGAGGAGCCATGTCATCGTCCGCGCCGTCAGGCCGAGGACCCGGTCGATGGAAGATGTTGGTCCAACGGCGATCACGGCCGGGCCTTCGGCCAGAGCAGTGACCTCTTCGGGATCTCCGGCCTCGATCTCGACCAGCGTCGGCAACTCGATCGCGTGCTCGCCTTCAAGAAGATCCTCGAGGTAGGGAAACCACACCTGAAGGCGCTCTTCCAAGGTCTCCCGGTCGATCTCGGACAGGCGCCAGTCCCGGTGATTGCGGGCCTGTTCGGCAATCCAAGCTTGTCGTTGCGCTACGTCCATTCTTGGATGGAGGAGGACCCTGACAACCGTGGCGTGGCTCTCCAAAGCCACCAGAGGTCGAGACCACAGGCTCAGGCTTGTCGTGAAGCCTGCCAACGCCATGGGCACTGCCATTGACAATGCCAGGACTGCACTGACCGCGCCCCGGCGACGCAGAAGAGCCAGACCCTCTTCGAAGATGTGCATCATCACGGGGGCCAGCTCCCGTCATACTCGATCCGGCCCTGATGCAACACCAGGGTCCTGGCCGGCATCGCCTCCAGCAAGGCATGATCGTGGGTCGCTACCATGATGGTGGCCCCTTGATAGTTGATGTCACACAACAGGCTCAAGAGTTCCCCCGCCAGATCGGCGTCCAGATTGCCCGTCGGTTCGTCGGCCAGAATCAGGCGCGGCTGATAGGCGAGTGCCCTGGCGATCGCGACACGTTGCTGTTCGCCGCCGGAAAGAACCTCGGGCAGGGCAGATTGGCGATGGTGAAGACCCAGACGTTTGAGAACCTGGTACGCCCGACGGTGTGCTTCCCGAGTACGCAATCCGTGGAAACGGAGAACAAAGGTCACGTTTTCCAACACGGTCTTGTGGCGAAGAAGTTTGAAATCCTGAAAAATCACACCGATCTTCCGTCGAAGCAGCGCCAACTTGTGGCGAGACAACTGATCAACGCGTTGGCCCGCCACCCACACGCCACCGTCTGACGGCCTTTCAGCCGCGTAGAGGAGCTTCAGCAGGGTGCTCTTCCCAGCGCCGGAGGCCCCGGTCAGAAACAGGAACTCACCGGCTTCGACCTGGAGGTCGATCCCGCGCAGAATCCTGCGTCCGTCATAGGTCTTCGTGAGATTCCTGAGGCGAATCATGGTAACGGCAAGCAGTGTACCGGAATCCGGGTTCCAGGAGTCAGCAGTTGAAATCGTAGGGCCCAGCACCGCCTGCGATTCCCGGTTGGCGTCATTCCGCCGGGATGGTCCGGAAGCCGGCCGTCAGCTTTCGATCATCGGGCTAGCGCGAGTTTACTGACGTCGTAGGAATATTCCCTCTTAAGAAGAGGAAACAGAAGGGCTTCAGGTCATTTTGCGGGTATACACAAACGGGGCCTGATTGGGGACAATGGCCTGGAAGAGTTTAGCGAGATCTTTGTCGGCATCTTCGAGTTGCCATTCGACCCTGGGGCGACCGCCCTGTTTTCCGGACGGCTGTAGCACCATGGCAAGGCGTATGTTTGCAAGAGCATCGAGGAGACCGGAAAGGGATTTTGGACCGTCCAGGTGACGGACTTTGTACTCGACCGTACGAGCCAGCAACAAAGCGAGAAGACAGATGAAAGCATGTACGTGTATCTTCTGGTCTGTCCAATGAAATTGAGGGCGTATGGCGAGATGCTCGTCGTCTTTGCATTGACGAAAAACCGCCTCGACGTGGCTTTGTCCACGGTAGGCCAAAAGGATATCTTCGGTTGACCACTCGTGACGGTTGGTGACCACGATTCGCTTGCCAAAGACCTCGGTATGCAGGTGCAATCGTGCGTCTTCGTCGACCCAATACTCCAGCTTGGCAGACCCTTTTCTTTTTGGGTGATACTCGATGTGGAGGATATCTCGGAGGTGCTGACCGCTGAGGAGCTTGTCGATCCGCTTGGACGCTATCGCTTCATTACATGGGCGTCCGTCAGGTTTTCCCAATTGTTTTTTCCACTCAGCGAGAGTCTTGAGACGTTTGTCCAGGTGTTGCTGTAGACCACGGATTTGCCCATCGCGGAGTTGTTCGCTGATGAAGAGGATCACCGTGCGCTCACCACCCCAGATATTGTGGGTTAATCGCAATGCCCGGACACCCTCGAGGCGACTCCCCTTTGGCAGCGGGGAATAGTCGTCTATTGGGATTTGTGTCAAGTCGGCATGGTATATCGGCGTCAATGAGGTCACGTAGTGAAAAGGCGCCTTATCGACCATCTCTTGGTTGGCCTTGGACAGGTTTCCCTTGTCGTAAACGACAGTCAATTCTTCGATATCCATTGACAATCCCGCCAGTCGGTTTCGAATCCGGCTCAAAGACTCGGGGAAAATCTTGGAATCGTGTG
>JAUWTC010000287.1 GCA_030609785.1 Holophagae bacterium | reverse complement strand
GGCGATGCGCGCACCGCGCTCGTAACCCAGGGTACGCAGGCCGAAAGCAGTCTCTTGCGCCTGCTCGAGGGCCCAGGCGAAGGAGTAGGACTTCCAATCTCCTTCGGATTTGACCATGAAAGCAATGTTCTCGCGGTGACGATCAACGATCTCGAGAAACCGCTCGTTGAGTGTGGTTCCCATGAGATTTCCCTTCCATCGAGTTACTTTTGAAGTATCCCAGGGAAGTCAACCGACATCAAGCGGGCCGGCTTGAAAACTCCAGGTACACTACGCCTGATGCACCACGAAGACACAACTCCCATCACCCTCCTCGTTCTTGCTCTCCTGTCCGGTGCTGCGGCCCTGTCCTTGGAACTTCTATGGGCGCGCCAACTGGCTCTTACCTTCGGGAGTTCGCACTATGCCGTGACAACCACCCTGGCCGGGTTTTTGTTGGGGATGGGCGTGGGGAGTTTCTTTGGAGGGCGGGTTGCCGATCGCGTCCACAAACCAATCCTGTGGCTGGCCGGCGCCGAAGTCACTCTCGCAATCCTCGGTCCACTGCTCACGGTGGGATTGATCCGCCTCCCGGACCTGGCCGCACGGCTCCTGCCCGACGTCTCCATCACCGACCCCACCGCCGTTCTTTCCCGATTTGTCCTGGCCCTGGTCGTCATGTTGCCCGCCACCATTTTGATGGGAGCGACCTTTCCCCTGATGGCCCGGTCAATTTCCGGCGGCCCATCGGCCTTGCACCGAGCCTTGCCCCTTCTTTACGGCATCAATACTCTCGGCGGGGTCTTCGGGGTGGTCTTTTCGTCCTTCTACCTCCTGCCGAATTTCGGTGTCCTGGGCATTGCTGCAGCCGCAGCAACCTCCAATGTGGCCGCTGCTGTTCTTGGCCTGTGGATTTCCCGCCACGCCGGTTCACAGCCGGACACCACCGCCGTTCAACCACGAACGGTCAGGCCGGATGGATCTCTCTTCCTGCTCCTTGCAGGCCTTTCTGGAGGCGCGGTCTTGGCCGGGGAGACACTGTGGAACCGAATCCTGAGCATCGTTCTGCCCAACTCGACCTTCACCTTCGCGCTTCTCCTCGCCCTCTACCTCGGCGGATTGGCGATCGGCGGCCTCGGCGCCTCCCGACTGATGCGCCGCCCAGATTCGCTGAAACTGTGGGCACTGTTCCAAGCCTGTGCCGCCTCATGGATCCTTCTGTCTCTGGCATTGCTGCCCAAGGTCTCGTTGTGGGTCCGCCACATTCGGCCACCGAGTGGATGGGGCCGGGTCCTGGTGACGCCCCTTGCTGTCGGGGGCAGCTTGATCTTGCCGGCGGTCATCCTCCTGGGTGCCGCATGGCCTCTCTTGCTGGCTGCCGGAACCCCCCGAGTGGAAGATGGGGGCCGTCGAATCGGGCTGATGGGCATGGCAAACGCGATCGGCGCAGCCCTTGGGGGCGCCTTCGCCGGGTGGTGGATCGTGCCCGCGCTGGGAATCGGCCGCTCGTTGATCGTTCTGGCCGCCCTCCACGGCCTGCTGGCCGCCGTCGGCACGCGCAAGGTGGCACGCCCAAGGACATTCAAGATTCTCGCCGGAACCGCAGCTCTCCTCTTATTGTTCGGACTGCTCCTCCCCTCGTTCGGCCGCATCGCCCTCCCGTCAACAGTCGAAGGGGAAGCCCCGTGGCGCACCGTGCTCTACCGCGAAGGCCCAACCGGGACAGTTACCGTCCTCGAGGATCCTTCCGGTGGGCGACGCTCGATGTTCGTCGACAACAGCGCTGTGATCGGCACGACCTACGACGCGCTCAAGGTCGTTCGGATGCTGGGTCTGTTGCCGACGCTCCTTCACCCTCAACCCGATGACGTTCTGGTCATCGGCTACGGCGCCGGGGTGACGACCTCCATGCTGGCCGCCTCCCCCTCGGTTCATTCCATCGATGTCCGAGAGATCATCCCTGCGGTTGTCGAGGCCTCTCCCCTCTTCGAGACCGTCAACCACGGCGTTCTGCTGTCACCCAAGGTCCGTCTCGGCTACGGAGACGGACGGAATTTCCTGCTCCTGACCAACCAAAGCTGGGATGTGATCACCTGCGACCCGGTACACCCCCTCTACGGATCCGCTCCACTCTATTCCCTCGAGTTCTTTGAGTTGTGCAAGAAACAGCTGAAACCGGGGGGCCAGATGTACCAGTACCTCCCGCTCCACCACATGCCGCCCGACGCCTTTCGTCAGGCAATCGGCACCTTTTCGGCAGTGTTCCCCCACTCCAGGGTCGCCTTCAGTCTGGGCCACGGCGTCCTGATCGGATCGACCCGACCAATTGAGATGGACTGGAATACCTGGGCCGACCGGCTCCGGGCGTTCGAAGAACCATCCGACCTGATCGATGCGGTTCTTCAGACGCCGGCGCAAATCGCCGCACTGATGCAATTGGACACCGAGGGGTGCCGATCAGTCAGCCGTTCCCCTTCATCGTCCGATCTCGTCCCGATTCTGGAGTTCCTGGAACCGGCGGCTTTCGAATCGGGCGTATGGAAGGCCAACGCCCAGACCCTGATCGAGGCATATGACTCACCAATAGAGGCTATCCGAGGAATACCGCGACACCTGGTGCCGGACATCAGGAGGTTGATCGCAGGCAAGAGACTGCTGCTCTTCAGCCAACTGGAATGGAACGAGGGCCGATTGACCGAGGCCGCCTCGTGGCTGGCCAAAGCGCTTCAGGTCGCGCCCGAAGACCCCGAAATCACCCGCTTCGCGCATCAGGCCCGCAAAGAAGGCTGGCTCAGATAGGCAATAGGTGGATAGGTGCCAGGTACCTTTACAGGAGGTTTCCCTTGGCACCCCTACACCCTCCTTGTCTCGTGCCTACTCGACCGAGAAGCTCTGAAGCTCTACCGGCACGACGGTCCCGTTCAACTGGGCTGCGACGTTGTCGTCTCCGAAGAAAGTCCAACCGGACCCTGGGGTGGTGGGCGATAAGGCAATACCCGCAACGCCGTTCACGGCGTCGAGGTTGCCCGTCTCCCAGAACCAGTCGTCTGTGCCAAGACCCGTGTTGTTGAAGATCTCAATCCAGTAGGTGCCGTCGCTCAACGTGCACGGAGTGGTCAGATCGATGGTGACCTGATACTCGTTCACCCCAAAGATGACGACGCCCGTTTGTGTCCTGGATGTGGGCACGATACCGGTTTCTGTGCAGACTACGGCGCCGGGAACGCCCGCAGCGTCGGTATGCACCAGCACGTCGATGTCGTCGACGGCCGGCGGGATATTGTTGAAGCCAAAGCCGCCCCACAGCACGATCTGCTCCAGATCAAAGCCGGCGCCTGCCGTGCTGACGATGAAGTTCTCAGCCACGGCCTGAGAGCCTGGTGGAATACAGTTGTCACAGCCCTCGTCGCTGAACCAGCCGTTGGACTGATCCGGAGCCTGGTTCAGCGTGCTCACCGCCTGGCGGGTGATGTTCCGAGTCACGGACGGTTGGTCCACCGGCGAGACCGTGAACCCCTGCTGCGCCTCCGCCGGAACGGCCGTAAAAAGAAATGTTATGCCGACAGCCACCACAAACACTAACGATTCTCGTCCTCTCATGAGACCTCCTAAAGTCACTTCCGATTATGTGGAAACGGGCCTTCGCCGCTGTATGAACTCTCTTCCCCCGCGAGCAAGCTAACCCTCAACATTGTCCCTGTCAATCACCATAGAAAAGGAAAAGGCGCCCGCCACATGAAACTCGGTCACCCTCCCATCACGAATCACGGCTCCACCGGAAATCGCTATCAGCCCAGCTACCGGCAAAATTCCAAGAGTCCCAATGCGGGGCAGGAGCCCCGCGCTCCAGAACACAGCCCAGCGAGGCAGTATCTGCTGTTTTTGTGCCCATTTGTGGCGATATTCCCCTCTTTGTGGTCTTCCTGTCTTCGTGGTTCAATTATGTTCGACGATTTCCATCGACCACACGAGCCCGGGCCACCCCATTTCCGAAAACCAGTGAACGTGTTCCATGACCATGTCGGCCTGAATCAGGTAGTGCCCCGGTACGGACGGGAGCCGTACAGATGCCTCGAAGACTTCGGATTGGCCAGGATCAACCCGGTCATCAACCCCTTCACCTCGTCCAAGATCCACAACGGTAGTCTGCCGATCCAGAAACATATCAATCGGATTGTCCGGAATCGAGTTCAACGGCCCGATCATCCTGATCCCCAACCGGGTGTCCGAAGGTCCGATCTGCCAAGCATTCCGACCCCGATTGACCACCTCGACGGACAGAACAAGATCGGCTCCCACGGCGGCTTTCCTCGGGGCGTCGGCGGCAAACGCCAACTGGGCATTCCACGAATCGGGACAGTAAATTTCCGTGACCCAACGTCGAAAGACCGCCTCGGACTGAACCTGCTCCTGTTCAGCCAGCCATCGACGGAAGGCAGCAAAGAAGAGGTGCTGCGGACACTTGGATCGGATGCAAAAATGCCCGGAGGCTGGCGACAGTTGAGCCTCGGCATCCTCCAGGGTGCCTCCGTTGGCTAAAAGGACGACTGCCCCGGCCCACCCGGTTCGGTCAACGCCCCGGTGACAATGCATCAGAATTGGAGGTGACAGCGAATCGATGGTCTCGAGAAACCTCAAGG
>JAUWTC010000177.1 GCA_030609785.1 Holophagae bacterium | reverse complement strand
GCAGAGTCGAGACGCGGTAGTCGAGTTCCTTGGGCTTTCCCTTGAATTTCATCTTGATCTTGATCCGGCCGTCCTGGGGCAGGCGCTTTTCCGCGATGTCCAGCTTGGCCAGAATCTTGATTCTCGAGGAGATGGCGTCCTTGAGCTTGAGTGGGGGATTCATGATCTCGTACAGGATGCCGTCAATACGAAAACGAACCCGGAAACTCTTCTCGTAGGGTTCGATGTGGATGTCGGAGGCGGCTCGTTTGAGCGCATCGGTCAGAATCAGGTTGACCAACCGGACGACCGGCGCCTCGTCCGCCGATGCCTCGAGGTCGGCGACATCCAGTTCCTCCTCCTCCTCCAGGACTTCGAGGGAGGTTTCGTCGACGGTCGAAAGGTCGTCCATCACTTTTTTCAGCTCGATCGCGTGGGTCGTGCCGAAATACTTGTCGATCGCCTCTCGCAGTGCTTCCTCGGACGCCACCACGGGTTCGACGCGGTACCCGGTAATAAAAGTGATGTCATCCATCGCGAAGACGTTGGTCGGGTCACTCATCGCGACGGTCAAGGTCGCACCGGTCTTGGACACCGGGATGAATTCGTACTTCCGGGCAACATCGGCTGGAATCAGTCGAATGATGGATTCGTCGATGTCGAAATGGCGGAGGTTGATTGACGGCACGCCATACTGCTGCGACAAACAGTCCAGAATGTCCTCTTCACTGACAAAGTCCCGCTTGACCAGATGTTCGCCGACTCGTCCGCCGGCCTGTTTTTGGTCCTCAAGGGCTTTTTCCAGCTGATCTTCGCTGATCAACTGTGCCTTGAGGAGAAGTTCTCCGATCTTCAGTGGCATTGAGTCACCGCCCGTTCAGTCTGATTCCTCTCGAATTGTAACACCAGCCAGGAGCGCGATACGCATTGTCAGCTAAGAGCGGCAATGAGATGAAGAGAGGGGCGAGCCCTCAAGGAGTTTGATGACGCTCTTTTCGATCGTTTCGGCCGACGGCATGGGTCCCGGATTGACGCCGGCCGACCCCGGACGAACGTGCTTTGGGAGCGCCGCGCCGGACAGGACGGCGGTCCGAGGGCCCAGGGGGCCGTTGCGTCGCCAGTCGGTTGTCAAGAAAATGCCGAGGGTCGGCGTTTCAATACTGGCCGCCAGGTGGACCGGCCCAGTGTCAGCGCCGACGACGACCGAGGCGCCACCCAGCAGGACCGTCAGCTGCTCGAGGCTGGTCGGCGGGGCCACCTCGGCTGCCCCATCGGAAGAGGCAACGACGGCTTCGGCTCTCTCCAACTCCCCTGGGCCCCAGGCGACCAAAACCTTGAGAGCCCGAGATACCAGCCGGCGGGCCAGATCACCGAGCACATCCGTGCTCAGGACTTTTGAGGGATGCCCGGCGCCGGGCAACAGCACGGCGTAGGGTGTGGTTCTCCGAACCTCCGGGCAGCGTTCGTTTGACTGCTCCAAGAGCCAGCGCCCGTCCGGCGCAGGTGTTTTGCGTCCGGGTTTGGCGTCGATCGCTCTGACGAGCATCGAGTTTGTGGCGACGACGTGAGGTTCCTCCCGGGAGCCAGGCAGGACCCGGGTGTAGACCAGGCCGGGCAGGAGCTCGCGCCGCCACGGTCGGGCCAGGCCGACCCGGTCGCCGGCGCCTGTCCATCGGGTGATCCAGGCTGATTTGAGGGTGCCCTGGGAATCCAGGGCCAGATCCGGGGTCAGTTCCCGAAGTCGAGTCTTGACGGCGTCGGTTTCCGACCGGGTCCGTGGCGCAAATGGCGCCTTGCGCCACCGTTTGGTCGCTACCGTGATCACGGAGTCGACCGCAGGATGGCCCTCGACCAGGGGCCGAAAGGGCTCCTCGACCACCCAGGTCAGGTGCAGGTCGGGCCGATTGTCCCTCAGGGATTGAGCCAGAGGCCAGGTGTGAATGATGTCGCCCAGGGCGGAAAGGCGAATCAAGGCCAACCGCATCAGTCGGGACCGAATCGCTCGAGTATCGTGCCGAGGACGTCGGTCGTAGCGTGGTCTTTGGGGTCACCGCAGATCACAGTTCGACCGCCGTAGCTTTCGACGACTTCGCGTTCGGGCACTGTCGAGACCGTGTAGTCCGTACCCTTTGCGTGGACATCGGGCTTGAGGATTTCGAGGATTGGGGTAACCGTCAACGTGTCGAACAGCACGATCGCGTCGATCACGGCAAGGTTGGCGAGAATTTCCACCCGCTCTGCCTGGGGAATGATCGGACGTGACGGACCTTTCGAGCTCTGGACGCTGTGGTCGGTGTTGACGGCGGCGATCAGGACGTCCGCGTGGCGGGACGCGTCGGCGAGATACCGAAGGTGGCCGACGTGAAGGAGGTCGAAGGCGCCGTTGACCAATACGATAGTCTGGCCGTCCCTCCGCCACCGCCGACAGTCTTCACTCATCTGTTCGAGAGATCTCAATTTGGTCATTGGATCGGCTTGAATGGACATCACTACGGACTCAGGAGCGAACGCACGGCCCGACTCAATTCGTCGGCATTGACGGTAGCGGTTCCCAGTTTCATGACGACCAGGCCGCCGGCGATATTGGCCAACACGGCGGCCTCTCCAGGAGTGGCGCCGGCCGCAAGAGAGGCCACAAGGACAGCCAATACAGTATCCCCGGCGCCGGTGACGTCGGCGACCTCATCGGTTCCGAAAACCGGGATGTGGACCGGTGGTTGGTCGATCTCCGCGAGGGTCATGCCCCTGTTGCCTCGAGTGGCCAGAACGAATCGGGCGCCCAGAGTCTGTCGCAGGCCCTCTGCTGCCTCCGACACGGCCTCATCGTTCTTCAGAGGCTTCCCGGCCCACGCCTCCAACTCCCCGAGGTTGGGCGTCGCACCGTCGATGCCGGGAAACAATCCCGTTCGGTACCTGGAATCCAGGCAGGTCAACCGGGCCGACCTCCGAGAGCCCTCGATGGCCGACAGAATATCGGCGGTGACCGCTCCGTAGCCGTAATCCGAGACTGCGATCGCGTCGGCCTCCAGGGCCGCCGCCCCGAGGTTCTCGGCCAAGAGGGTCGTCCAATTTCCGTCGGCAGGGAGCTGGTCTTCGATGTCGTACCGCGCTACTTGATGTTTGAGTGACGAGGCGCCACCCCCGAGTATCCGGACCTTGGTTGGCGTTTGAAAATCGGAAACCGTAATGATTCTGGTGGTGTCGATGCCTTGCCGGTCCAACAGGCTCCGGAGCGACCGGCCCTGCTCGTCGTTTCCCACCACTCCAACCGGTTGGACTCGGACTCCGAGGGAGGCCAGGTTGGCCAGGGCGTTGGCGCCCCCGCCTGCGACATCCTCTTGACGTTCGTGGCGGAGAATGATGACCGGCGCCTCTCTCGAAATTCTCTTGGGGGTTCCTAGAATAAAGCGGTCCAGCACCAGATCTCCATAAAGAACGGCCCGGGCTCCGGGGAAGTGCTCAATGACGTTGAGAAGGCCCTGTGGATCGATCATCGGGAGTAGTGTAGCGTAGCCGTTCAGAGTTTTGCGCAACCTACTGAGGGTTTAGGGTTTAGGATTTAGGGGTTAGGGGGTGGACTCGGTGGGTCATTGGTTTTCGACAGTTTTGGGAGTCGAGATCGACGATTCTCGATTGAACAACACCCTTCGACGAGTCCCTAGTCCCTTTTCCCTAATCCCTAATCCCCTGCCCGTCTCCCACAGCCCGGTGGGCTCCGAGGCTCTGGACCCGCTATGATTATCCCTGTGATGACTGTTCCTCTCCTTTCCGCCCCGCTCGTCCGATGGGACGATCTCCATGTGGTGTTCGACATCCCGGCGGTCGAACGGATGTTGAGGCGGCGCTTGGACGAGGTCGAAGCATTGTCGAACCTGGAATTGGACGGGCGAGATGACAAACTCGGCCTTGTTCTTCAGGTCCACTGGAAGTCCGTCTCGATGAGGGTTCGGGTGGAGCTGAGGGAGATCAGACTCCGTCACCGTCGGTTGGGTTTTCGCCTGGGACGCCTGAGGGCTTTGGGTGGTCTTCCCGTTCCAAAGATTGCTGTCCTTCGAACGCTCCAGGAGATCATGCCCGAGCGGGTGACCGTCCTTCCGGGTTCGGATGTCGTCGTGGTCGACCTGCGAACCTGGATCCCACCGGAGGTCTGTCTTCGGATCGTGGCGGTTCAGGTCGTCGGCGAGGGCCTTCATGTCTGGCTGGCGTCGGGTTCGGTGACCGATATTCCGCTGCCCCAGAACCCGCAGCTGTCGACGGGGAAGTCCGGAAAGAGCCTGTCTTCAAAGGCCTCGACCGCTACTTGACACCCGCACTTGACACCCGGAGGGTGCTCGGGTAGAGTCCGGCTCCCCTGTGTCTACAGGGTAAGTACTTTGTGGGGTTTGAGACGATGCGTAGTTACGTTCCGAAAAAGGATGAGATCTCTCGCGAGTGGCTGGTGGTCGATGCCTCGAACAAAGTGTTGGGGCGGTTGGCAACCGAGGTGGCGCGGGTACTCCGGGGCAAACACAAGCCCGAGTACACCCCGCACCTCGACACTGGCGATTTCGTAATTGTACTCAACGCGGGCAAGATTGCAGTGACGGGCCGCAAGATGGAAGACAAGCTCTATTACCGGCACTCCGGATATCCGGGCGGGCTGAAAGTGGAGACCCTTCGCGAGCGGTTGGACAAGTATCCCGAGCGGGTCATTCGTTCGGCGGTCTGGGGCATGCTGCCCAAGAATCGTTTGGGGCGCCAGTTGCTCCGTAAACTCAAGGTGTACGCCGGACCGGAGCATCCGCACCAGGCCCAGCTGCCGAAGACGATGACTTTGTGATGTCGATAGGGGGACATCGTGGCTGAGATCCAATATTACGGAACCGGGCGTCGCAAAACTGCGGTGGCTCGTGTCTACCTTCGGCCGGGGACCGGGAAGATCGTTGTCAATCGTCGGGATTTCGACAATTTCTTCCCCAACCGCGTGCTGAAGATGGTGATTCGACAGCCGCTGCTGTTGACCGAGACCCAGGACAAGTTTGACATCCTGGTCAACGTTGACGGCGGAGGTTCTACAGGACAGGCCGGAGCGATCCGCCACGGGATATCGAGGGCCCTCCTCGAGTACAACGGTGAGTTCCGTCCTCAGTTGAAGGCCGGTGGTTTTCTTACCCGCGACGCCCGTAAGGTGGAGCGCAAGAAGCCTGGCCAGCCCAAGGCGCGGAAGCGCTTTCAATTCTCCAAGCGGTAAGGGAGAGCGTAGTGGCCACGATTCAGATGAAGGAACTGCTCGAAGCGGGAGTCCACTTCGGGCATCAAACTCGGCGCTGGAATCCGAAGATGAAGCCATTTATTTTCGGAAAGCGCAACGGCATTCACATTGTCGACCTGCAGAAGACCCTGAAGTATTTCGAGGAAGCTGCGGCGTTCGTCCGCGACCTGGCTACCAACGGCCGCAACATCCTTTTTGTTGGGACCAAGCGCCAGGCCCAGGATACGATCCGGGAAGAGGCCACCCGCTGCGGGATGTTCTACATGAACCACCGCTGGCTCGGTGGCACGATGACCAACTTCGACACGATCAAGAAGTCCATTACGCGCTTCAAGGAGATCGAGGTCGCGTTGGCCAACGAGGACAGCCATCTGACCAAGAAAGAGCGCATCGGTCTCGAGCGCCAGAGAAAAAAGATGGAGCGTGCGATCGGTGGGATCAAGGAGATGGAGGGCCTTCCGGAGGCTCTGTTCGTCATCGATACCGAGCACGAACACATCGCGATCAAAGAGGCCAATCGTCTCGGGATTCCCGTGATAGCGGTCGTCGACACCAATTGTGATCCGGAAGACGTTGATTTCCCGATTCCGGGCAACGACGATGCTATTCGGGCTATTCGGTTGTTTACGTCTCGAATTGCCGACAATGTGCTTGAAGGCCTGAATCTGTCCGACAGGAGGTTCGTTGGGCCCGAGGGCGCCGAGAGTTCCGCGGTTCCGGATGAAGAGCCCGCCAAGGCCGAGCCGGCCGTTGACGAGGCGCCGGTAGCCGAGGAGGTCGCGGCGACCGAAGCTGCTCCGGAG
>JAUWTC010000175.1 GCA_030609785.1 Holophagae bacterium | reverse complement strand
GATGTTCTCCTTGAACGACCGCGAAGAGCCGTTGACCCAGGCGCCGCCGTCGCAATAGGCGCCCGAGACGCCGACATCGAGCAGGTGGGTCGGGTTGGCTTTTCCGATACCGACGTCCCCGGTGCCTTCAACGATGAACATCGTCTCGGTACTGAAGCCGTAGCTGGTCACCAGGAGACTTGAGCCGGTTCCACTGGGGTTATGGATGTCGACGATGCCGCCGGCGATCGTTGGTGTCGTGCTCCGGTTCCCGAAGTAGCCCTTGCCCCAGACCTCCAGCTTGACTCCCGGGGTGTCGGTTCCGATGCCCAGGTTGCCGTTGGATCTCAGGAACATATTGGTGACGCTGTTGTTCTGGAATCGGATTTCCGCAAAGGTCCCGCCCGTGTGGGAGTTGATGATCAAGCCGTCGGCATAGGCATGCTTGAACTCGCCGTAGGCCGAGGTCATATTCGAACCCCAGTACGTCCGGAATCCGGAGGCCGTGTTGCCCTGGTCGATGTGGATCGGATACCCCGGATTCGCCGTCCCGACTCCAATTCTGCCGTCGACCATCAGATTATTGGTGATTGTGCAATCCCCGTCCGCGAGCAGGATCTTGGATCGGGGTTGCAGGACTTCGCCGTCGACGGTGGTTTGCACCCAGTAGGTGCCGGCAGGCAGATCGAGGGCCGTCCGGCTGCCAAGGATGATCGAGTAGTGTCCCTGCTCGATGTTGACGTTGTCGTGGCTTTCGGCCCACAGCGTTGTCCCGCCGGCTGGTGCAGTGAAGATCGTGAAATCAAAGAAATGGGAACCGTCAGCGACGGGGCGTCCTTCCGTGTCGTTGAGGGTACCTTCGAAAATCAGCTCATTTGCCATGGAGATCGTTGGGATCCCGCAGAGCAGGAGAATTGCGAGTGAAATCAGGATGGTTATTCTGGTGGTTTTCATTTCTTGGCTCCTTTCAATATTCGCGATGGGTCCGGCCGGTTGGATAACGGGGTCAGTCGCCGACGGTGGCCGACCAGTTCGATGTGTTGCTGCTCTCGAATCCATCGATAAAAAGGATGTTTTCGGCGCAACAATCGTGACAATCATCCAGAAGGGCTTTGATTGAGGCTCGTACGACAAAGTTTGGGCTTGTGCCGAGGATCCGTTTGCCCTTCCGACATGACGGCTCTGCAACCGTGCCGGAGGAGAACGATGCCTGAACCGCCACGCCACTGGTGGTGTTCGCCTGGAAATGTCTGGCCGTTTGCTCTGGTTCTTGGACCTCCCCCTCCTGGATCTCGCTTGAGAACGTCGGGGTGGCGATGAGCGTGCAGCCCACCAAGAACACCACCGCGAGACTTGGACTCCGGTTTCTTCTCTGCATTGTCTGACCTCCTTTTTGGTTCCTCAATTCAGCACCGAGATCCCCGCCGAAGACGGCGGCCGATATTGGGATTTACCACTCGATTCACACCTCTTGAGAGGCCGAGGGTTTTTGGTTTGCTCAGTTTTGGTCAGACGGGGTAAGATCGTAGGAGATTGCCATGATGATCAAAAGTGATTCGACCCTGCTCAGAGCGGGCGTATTCGGGTGCTCGCTGGCGATTTTCGTTGGCGTGTTGTGGGCCTGTGGAGTGCCTCAAGGGCCTGAGACCGGCGCAGTCGTTGAGCATTTGGAACCCGGGCAGGCCGCCGCCGGAGCGGGCCTTGAAGCCGGCGACACCATCGTCCGTTGGCGGCGAGGCGATCTTGGCGGGCCTATCGATTCCTCGTTCGACCTGGCCATGGTCGAACAGAGGGAAGCGCCGGCAGGACCGGTGGAATTGACCTTTCGGCGGGGCAGACGGGAGTATCAGACCGTCGTTCGGACCGGCGTTTGGCGGGTCGAAACGCGGCCTGTCCTTTCTCCGCGAGTGTTTTCGCGCCTCCAACAGGCCGAGGATCGTGTCACTGACGGAGAGATCGACGACGCAGTCGTGGCGTTTGACGCCATCGCCCGCCACCTTGGTGAGGTAGGCAAGGACTCTGCCTCGGCATGGGTCGACCTCCAGCTGGCTGTTGTGCTGTTCCGGTGTGATCGTCCTCAGGAGGCTCAGGACCGTTTGGAAAGGGTCGTGCAGAGCCTCCCCGAGGGACTTGATAGAGCCGTGTTCTGGGAGCGAGCGGGGTACCGTCTCCTCCAAGCAAGTCGTCTGCCTCCGGCGGCCGAGGCCTTGGAGACAGCCCTGGATCTGCATCGAAGCCTGGAAACCGAAGGTCCGTTGGTCGCCCACCTCCTGCTTCAACAATGTCGGACCAACCTCAGGAAATGTGGTTCGGACGCACAGACGGCGCTGACTATTTATCGAGAGGCCTGTGGCGAGAGCATGGAGGTTGCCGAGGCGCTGAAGTTGACCGGCACCACCGCGTATTTCCGGTCGGAGTGGGAGGCTGCAGAACACGATTATCGCCAAGGTCTGGCCATCGTCAAGCGGTTGGCGCCGGACAGCCCGACCATCTGCGATTTTCTCGGCAACCTTGGATTGGTCGCCTTCAAGAAGGGCGACTTCGACACGGCCCGCAGCCTGTTTCGAGAGGATCTCTCCGAGGCAGAACGGCTCGGATCACCCCAGAAACAGATGGGCTATGCGGCCAATTACCTGGGGCTTGTCGCCAAGAGTTTGGGGCAATACGAAGAGGCTCGGTTGTCCTACCGGCGGGCACTTGAGGCCTTTCGGAGTCTCCGGCCCGGGGGTGTTGAAGAGGCCGGAATTCTGACAAATCTCGGCAATGTCGCCCTCAGGGAGGAAGACTATCGATCCGCCAGCATCTTTCATCGGCAGGCTCTGGACCTTCGTGAAAAGATCAACCCAGGGGGGGCGGATGTTGCCGCGAGTTTGCACAACCTGGGTATTTCTTTGAGGCGCTCGGGCCGGTACGATGACGCCGGACCTCCTCTCGAAAAAGCCCTGGACATCAAACAAAACCTGGCGCCTCAGTCCGGGTGGGTGGCCAACACCCTGTTGGAGTTGGGGGAGGTCGCCCGGTCCCAGGGTCGGTTTGACGATGCCGACGATCTTCACCGAGAGGCTCTGGAAATCCGTTCTCGAGTGGCGCCTGGTCATCCTCAGGTTGCGGAGAGTCTCTTTCTGTTGGGAGTGGTCCGGTTTGACACCGGCCGGCTGGTTGAGGCTGAGAAACTGTGGCGGCGGGCCATCGCCATCATCGAAGGCTGCCGCTCGAGGATGAGCCTTTCCGATGAAGAGCGGGCACAATTCGGTGGTTCGTTTTTCAATTTTTACAGCGCCCTGGCGCAGCTGTTGGTACATCAGGGGCGAGAGGTCGAGGCCTTCGATTTGATTGAACGGGCGAGGACGGGCGCGTTGTGCGCGATGCTGATGGACCAGAATCTGGTACCCCCCGGAGTTTCCACGGAGTTGTGGTTCGAGAAAACCCGTAATGAGGGCCGAATCAAGAGGATCGAGGCTCAGCGGGCCCGGATCAGCCTGAGGGAGCATCCCGACCGACTCGAGCAACTGAATGAGACTCTCGGTACACTCCGAGATCAACGCACGGTTCTTCTGGAGAAGATTGGGGCCGCTTCCCCCCGGTTCAAGAACCTCAGCCGGCCTCAACCTCTCAGATTCAGCGATATCACGACCGTGGTCGATACCGGCACGGTCCTTGTGTCCTACGTCGTCGGAGAGGACCGTTCACTGCTGATGACGGTCACCGTGGATGTCGCCGGACAGGCGTCACTCAGAGCGTCGGTTCTTCCCGTGGGCGCAGCTGAACTCTCGCTGAAAATCGATATCTTCAGGGCGTTGATCAACCGAGGGAAGGCGGGGGCCCTGCTGGAACCGGCACTGAGGAACCAAGCTGAGCGCCTGTTTCAGGTCTTGATCGAACCTTGCCGGGATGATATTGACTCAGCCGATCGGGTACTGATCCTTCCCGACGGCCCCCTGCTGAACCTCCCATTTGCCGCCCTGATTGATCCCCAAAATGACGTTTTCCTTGGGCAGTGGAAAGCTCTGGTGTTCAATCCTTCAGCGGGAGTCGTCGCGGGCCTCAAGGGCCTCCGAACGACGTTCCCCAGGCCTCAGCCCAAGCTCATCGCCTTCGGAGACCCGCTCTTCAACCCGGGGAAGGCGTTCGAAAAACCAACCGGTCTGGGACGGCTTCCGGGTTCCCGATTGGAGGTGGAGAATATCGCACGGATATTCGGAGACGACGCAACGGTTTTCCTCGGGCACGAGGCGACCGAGGCCGTGGTCAGGGACGTCACTCCAGGAGCGACGTTCGTCCATTTTGCGGTTCATGCCCTCGCCGACAGGAAAGCCCCGTTGGAGTCGGCCTTGTTTCTTTCTCCGGGGAACGATGGTGGGGAGGATCCAGGCGATGACGGGGTTCTCAAGGCCTTCGAGATCATGAACGAAATGGCCATTGACGCCGAGGTCGTCACGCTGTCTGCCTGTGGCACAGCCGGAGGTCGCGAGGTGCCCGGTGAGGGCATTGTCGGTCTCGCACGAGCGTTCCAATTTGCAGGCGCACGGTCTGTCGTCGTAACTCAGTGGCCGGTGTCGGATCAGTCCACGGCATCTGTGATGAGTGGATTCTATACTCGTCTCGAACAGGACATGGGACCGGCTGAGGCTCTCCGCGGTGCACAGGATGATCAGCTGGCGCTTGGGGGAACCTCCGCTCACCCATTTCACTGGGCCGCTTTTCAGGTCATGGGGGATTATCGGTGAGGTCGAAGGCCACCAGGTCGGATGCCTGTTCTCCACCAACCGCTCCCCCGAGGGACAGTACTCTCCAGTAATAGTGTCCCGGTTGCTTGGCAAGATCACCAGGCCATTCGATGGATGTATTTTCGGTCTCTTGACTGGTCCACACCACCTCGCCGCGATTGTCGATCAGCTGGACGATAGAGACCGGAGCAATCGGCGAAGACGTCCATGAGAAAACGATCCCGGACATTGAGGTCTGCCCGATCGGCGACAGTGGTACGGCCGGCTGCTCCCACTGCGAAGACCGGAGGATGGGATCAAATGCGGCCGAGGGCCCATTGCTGGTCATATCGGGACCGAGTGGTCTGAAAATGATAATGAAAAGCGTCGCCGCAACAGCCAATATGCCCGAAAAAACCCAGCCCCTGCGCGACGGCTTCCGAGTGATATCGGGAACAGGGGCGCCGGGATCGAAGGCATGGGCATGTTCTCGGAGCACCAACAGGGACTGGTGAATCTCGGTACACCGACGGCAGCCGAGGATGTGGTCCAGGGCCGCCTCGTGGTCTTCATGGCCGAGTTCTCCGCATGCCAGGCTCTCCCACTGTTGCTCCGACAGGTGCCCTTCGGCCTCATCGGGGTCGGTGACCCTGAAGGCCGTTCTGATGCGTTCGATCTCAGTCACGGTAGCCTCGCGCTTCCAATTTCCTGCGGAGATCGGCCATGCCTCGCGCAATGAGGTTTCGAGCCTTGTGATAGGGCCATTCGAACATCGCCATAATCTCCTTTACATCGTAGCCCGCCAAATGGGCCGTCACCGCACGTCGGCGGTCCGCTCCGATCTCCGACAGGGCCGCCCGAATGGCACGGCCCAACTCCTTGGACTCCACAATGGCATCCGGAGGGGCTGAGAAATCGGCCTTGTCCGCCTCGGGCCCCAACTCGGATGTCTGCTTCAGACCCCGAACGGCACGAATGGTCTCCCGAACCGCCGCTCTATAAATGTAAGAGGAGGGATGATCAGGTATTTGCTCACCCGGCATTGCTTGCCACAGGGCGATCAGGACGTTCTGCTCGACATCGTCGCAGATCCTTGCGGCTGAGGGTCCTGCAACACGCGCCACTGCTGAACGAATCAGCCGTGAGTACTGTCGCACCAGGTGACCGAAATCCTCTTCATACATTGGAATAATCTCTACTTCCTGAGTATAAACCACTCTTCGTCTCAAAAGGCTGGTAGGCAGTTTCCCTGAGTCGATCCCGTGCTACCGTGAGGTCAAGAAGGGCGGGCGGTCGAGCCCCGAGGAGGTGGAGGTTGAGAGCCAAGCTGTTGTCCCTGCTTGTCGGAGCCCTGCTGATCCCCGAGCTGACCTTGTCATGCTC
>JAUWTC010000108.1 GCA_030609785.1 Holophagae bacterium | reverse complement strand
GGCTTACGGGGTGAGTCCCGGTTTACTGTCGTCTGAGAGCGGAGAGCCGACAGCTTATTACTTCCTAATCACATGCACCGCCGCAGCCTGATCGGTGGGCATCAGGATCATTTCGCGGACATTGGCGTGCGGCGGGCGGGTGGCGCAGAAGAGTACGGCGTCGGCGACGTCTTCGGCTGAGAGTGGCGTCAGGCCCCGATAGGTGCTGTCGGCGCGTTCCTGATCGCCGTGGAATCGGACGACGGAGAATTCGGTGTCGACCATGCCGGGATCGACGGAGGACACCCGAACCCCGGTGCCGAGTGTGTCGATCGCCAGCCCGCGGTTGATCGCAGCAACCGCGTGTTTGGTCGCGCAATAGACCGCGCCGTTCGGGTAGGTCTCGTGGCCCGCGATCGATCCAATGTTGATCACGTGGCCGCTGCCCCTTTCGACCATGCCGGGCACGACCGCCCTGGTCAGGTACAAGAGCCCCTTGATATTGGTGTCGATCATTGCTTCCCAGTCTTCTATGTCGCCCTCTTGGACCGTCGCCAGACCTCGCGCCAGGCCGGCGTTGTTGAGCAGGATGTCAACGGCGACGCTCTCGCTTTCGAGGGTCTGGACGAAGGATTCGACAGCCTCCCGCGAGCGGACGTCGAGGACCACGGTCCGGACGTTGACGTCATGGGTGGAACACAGATTTTCCGCCACCTCGTGCAGTCGATCGCCGCGCCTGGCCGCCAGGATCAGGTTGGCTCCGCCCGCGGCAAAAGCCTTGGCGCACGCGGCGCCGATACCCGACGAAGCGCCGGTGATGAGAACGGTTCTGCTGTCAAGGCCCATAATGTCTCCCTCGAGTCCCATTATTTCCACAGGTGTTGATGGCGATTTTCAGCTCGCTTCAGCCATCGTTTCCATAGTGCGGACTGCCTCAACAAGGTGGTGACCTTGCACGGTTCAATGCCTCGTTGGCGCAACGCCTCGACGAACTGCGGGAGGTGGGCCCACGGGGCTTCGTGTCTGTCGGTGGCCAGGTGCATCAAGACAATTCCGCCCTCGAGTCGCGGGAAAGCGAGAAGCCTGTTCATGATCCGCTTCGAATCCCGGTAAAGGCTGGAGTGTTCGTCGTTGACCCAGTCATGTGAGTCGAGCGATCGGCCTTCAAGAGAACTCCAGCGGACGTGGAGATAGCCCGCATCGAGGGCCCAGGCCCGCAGGGTGGCGTTTTCCTCGCCGTAGGGGGCTCGCCAGAGTGGCGCCATCGGCCTTCCGGTCGCCTTTTGAAAGGCCTCCTCTGAGCGTTTGAGTTCGGAGAGAAACCACGAGCGGGTGACATCAGGAAGCGTGCGATGGCGCCGGTCCTGCTCCCACGACGTCAGATGGGGGTGGGTGAAGGTGTGGTTGCCGACCTCGTGACCGTCCAGGACGGCCCGGCGGACAAGGGCCGGCTGGTGCTCGATGAACTGTCCGGTCAGAAACAGGGTCGCGGAGATCTCGAGTTCCTGCAACAGATCCAACAGTTCGGCCGTGCGATTGCTCGAGGCGCCGCCGTCGAAGGTGATGGCGATCGAGGGGCCGCTGTCGATCACCAGATGGAGGATCGGAGGTGCGCCCGGGGGTGTCGTCGGGCGGGGTCTGAGAGACTGAGCCGGCGTTGGGGCCCGTGCCGGTGCCGGGGATGATGTGGCGGTCGGCGCCGGTGCAACCGGTGGTGGTGGCTCAATATGCGCGCGTGTAGAGGTATGGGCCCCGGTCAGAAGAGCCTTTCCATCGCCGTCGAGCGTAATGGTGTTGGAGCGTCCGGAAGTATCGATGACGATGGCGCGTTGGCCAGGAGAACCCTCGAGGGTGACATTCAAGCCATCGCCCGTTTTGACCAACCTGAAAGAAGGGATCGGCGAGGGTGGCGGGGTCTGCCGGGAGACTTCGACAAGGCGGGCCGCCAGCAGTCCGGTTCCCGCCACGACCAGAGCGGCCAGTCCTCCGACAAGACCTACGACCCATGGCCCTTCCAGTGGGACTGTGAAGAAATGCCTTGTGGATCGGCCGAGAGACCGGAGACGGAAAAGCCTCCGGCATCGTCCGCTGCAGAAAATCCCCTGAGAGGTAGTACGGACGCACTTGTCGCAGAGCCAACAACCGCAGGATCGGCAGCGGTGTTGCGCCTCGTGGGAGGGATGAACGGTGCAGTGGCCGGTAGCGAGCATGTTTTCGAAGCCGAATCGTGTCGATTCGGCGGTGCCGGGGGATTATACGCTGAGAAGCTGGGAAACTGGGAAGCCAGGAAGCCAGGACGCTGGGACGCTGGGAGGCTAGGAAGCCAGGACGCAAAGAGCGTTAAAGGTTTTTATTTCAATGCTTTCTTTGCGTTTCCTTGGCGGCCTTTGCGTCTTGGCGGTTCAATTTCCTTCTTGTACTGGCCGCATTGATGTCGTTTTCTGAATTTTGCAGGCTCCTGAGCTGATGGCTGTCGACACCCGGCGAAGTCGGGTTGGATCGGGTAGACTCTCGCAGCGCGAAGGGTTTCGACCCTTGAGTGAGAGGGATACCATGTGGAATATTCCGAACAGTCTGACGGCCTTTAGAATCGTCCTGGTGCCGGTTCTCGTGGCAGTCTTGTTGACCGAGTTGCCGGATCGAGAGTATTGGGGGTTGGGGATCTTCGTCGTGGCGACGGTGACCGACTACTTCGACGGGTTCATTGCCCGCCGCACCGGCGCCGTAACGGTTATGGGAAGCCTGCTCGATCCGATTGCCGACAAACTTCTGATCACTGCCGCCTTCATTTCATTGGTGGAACTCGACCTGGCGCCGGCGTGGATGGTGACCATCATCGTCGGCCGGGAATTTGCCGTGACCGCTCTTCGCATGATCGCCCTCGAACGAGGACTGCCCATCGCCGCCAACTATTGGGGTAAGGCCAAGATGGTTGCTCAGGTGATCGCCGTGGCGATATTGATTCTCGGGAAGAAGCTGGGGAGTTGGATCGTGCTCGGCCACGTTTCGCTGTGGGCCGCGTTGGTGCTGACCGTCGTGTCGATGGTCGTGTACTTCTGGCAGAACCGGTCGTTGTTGGCCGGCGAAAAGGCCTGATGTCCGAGGCCTGGCCTCTTGGGCCTCTTGGAGTCAACGAGTGAGTGGACGCCTCCTGCCCCGACGCCTGCCCCTGGTTCTGGTTCGAGTCGGGCGGCGGTTCCCCCGTTCGGTCATCGCCGTGTCGTTGGCGATGTGGGTTGTGGCCGGCCTTTTGGCGACGCGAATGAACGTCGAAACCGACATCCTCTCATTGGTCCCCCAGCACAATCAGGCAGTCCAGAACTTCAAGAGTACGATCGAGCGCTTCGGAACGGTGGATACGCTGCTGGTTGTCGTGCGGCTGGGCCCCGAAGAACATCGGGAGCGGGATTTGGCGTTCGCCGACCACCTTGCCGCCGGTCTTCAGTCATGGGATTTGATCGAATGGGTCGAATACCGAGTCGATAATTCGATAGAGATCATCCAGCCCCTTCTGGGGCGGGCCGTGCTGTTCATGGATCCCGACGAGGTGGAGGCGGTGATTGCAGGGCTCGACGATTCCGGGCTCGAGGAGCGGGCAAAGGCGGTATACGCCGATCTGATGGCGCCTCAGGGACTGATGACCAAGGAAGTCGTTCGGGCCGACCCCTTCGGACTGATGCCGCGATTACTGTCTCGAGTTCGGCTGGGTGGCATCGAGGTCTCGGCCGACCCGGAGACCGGGGTGTTGGTCGATCCTTCGGGTCGACTGCTTTTGATGCTGGCTCGCCCGATCAAGGCGGCCCAGGACCTGGCCTTCAATCGGGAGTTGGTGTCGGGACTCGACCTCAAGTTGGACGAAGCCCGGGAGGCTTGGGAGGCCGAAGGGTGGGACGGTGAGCCGCCTGCCGTCGAATTCACCGGCGGTTACGTCGTCACCCTGGACGACAGCGAATTGATCGTATCGGACGCGGTCCTGGGGTTAGGGTCTGCCCTGGTCGGCGTCATGCTCCTGTTTATGTTGGCCTTTCGACGGAAGGTTGCCCTGGTCTACGCCTTCGTACCGCTGGCGACCGGGTTGGGCCTGACCTTTGCCTTCGGGGTATTGGTCTTGGGCCGGATGAACTCTCTGACATCGGCCTTCGGCGGCCTCCTGGTCGGCCTGGGAATCGACTTCATCATTGTTTTGTACGGCCGCTATGTTGAGGAGCGTCAGGCGGGAGCTGATCACGGTGCGGCGATCGACGCCATGGCTCGTCATACCGGAGTGGGCGTTCTCCTGGGGGCCGTGACCACCGCGGCGACCTTTTTCGCTTTCCTGGCCACCGACTTCCGTGGACTGACCGAACTGGGTCTTCTGACCGGGACGGGCATCCTCCTGCTGGTGGTGACGGTCTTTTTGTTGCTCCCGGCGCTGCTGACCACCTTGCAGCACCGGAGTCGGAGGGGTGCGCTCCACGTCATTCAGAGTTTCGGCGCTGACTGGCTCTGTGCAGCGGCCTTGAGGCGTCCCAGGCTCGTCATTATTGGTGCTGCCCTGTTGACCGTCGTTTTTGCCTGGAGCGCGTGGGACCTTCGATTCGACGATGACATTCAGAACATGCGGTCGCCGGACAACCAGGGAATGAAACTGAGGACCGAGGTGATGGAGAGGTTCGGTCTCCGGTTTACGCCGATGACGGTCCGGGTCGACGGCCGGACGGAACGGGAGGCGATCTCAGTTGCCCGGAGCCTGCTGCCGGAGCTGGAGGCCCTTGTCGACGGCGAGAATCTGGCCGACGTCGACACGATCGTCGATCTCTTCCCGGATTACGAGGATCAGGCGAAAGTGCTCAATGTTTTGAAAGGGGAACCGGACGCTGCTGTTGATCTGGCGGTGCGGTTTTCCGAGGCGTTACGTCGGGAGGGTCTGAACCCTGCGCCTTTTTCCGCCGGCATCGAGCGTTTCGAGATGGGGTTGACACTGACGGAACCGCTGTCACTTGACGACCTCGAAGGCACGCTCCTCGAGCGGATGGCCAGGCGCTATATCGCAGAATTCGAAGGAGGCGTTTCGGTCGCCATCCGGTGTTATCCCCCGGCGGGTCGGTGGCGCCGGGAAGCGCCGCCCGCGTTGGAGGCGCTTGTGGATCGCCATCCCGAGGCCGTTCTGACGGGGCCGAACGTCGTCTCAGCTGAGCTGCGGCGAATCGTGTGGGGTGATGCATTCAGAGCTTCCCTGATCGGAATCGTGCTGGTATTCCTCTTGATGTGGGCCGACTTTGGTTCGCCGGGGCGTTCGGCGCTGGCGTTGTTGCCGTTGGTCCTGGGCATGGTCTGGATGCTGGGTGTGATGTCGTTTCTCGGTCTCCGCATCAACTTCATGAATATCTTCGTTATTACGATGGTGATCGGAATCGGTGTCGACTACAGCGTGCACTTCCTTCATCGCTGGTTCGAGACCGGAGGAAGTCCGGAGGCGCTCGCGGGTATTTCGAAGGCGATCGTGGTTGCAGCTCTGACGACGATCGTCGGTTTCGGATCATTGGTCTTGTCCCACTATCCAGGGTTGCGTTCAGTGGGATTTGCGGCGATTTTGGGTGCCCTGGCGACTGCGGTCATCAGCATCACCGTACTGCCGGTTCTGCTTCGTTGGCGAGAGAGTCGTTGAGAGGAGGTCGCTGATGCGTCAAGTAGGTATTGACGAGCTGTCGTGGACATGTCCGGAGTCTTGGGTGCCGTGGGGCAGTTCCTCCGAGGTGGCGCCGGCGCCGACGATAGTCGGGCAGGATCGGGCGGTTCAGGCGATCGCTTTCGGTTTGGGCATGCGGGGGGTCGGCTACAACGTCTTTGTCACAGGCCTGTCCGGCACGGGGCGTTTGACGACGATCAAACAGTTCCTCGAGGGGGGGGCAACCGACCAGACCAGGCCCGATGATGTGTGCTACGTCTACAATTTTATTCGGCCGGAGGAGCCCTGCGCCGTGTTCTTGGAGCCGGGAGCGGGTCGCCGGTTCCGGGACTGCATGAACGATCTGGTGCGTGACCTGGCCGAGACTCTGCCCGCCATGGCAAAGGACCAGGCGTTTCGAAAGAAGATCGAAAAGGCTGTCGAGGATCTGAGGGACCAGGAAAAAGAGACCATTGGCACCTTCGAAACCGAGGTCCAGGAGGCCGGTTTCGCCCTGGTGCAGATTCAAGTCGGAGCGATCGGGAGGCCGGAGATCCTGCCGATCATCGACGACGAGCCGGTCGCGATGGAGGATTTGGCCAAGACCGTGGAGGCGGGCGAAATGGACGCCGCCGAACTCGAGGTGCTTCAGGAGCACCACGGCAGTCTCAAGAGCAGGCTCCAGGAGGTCTTCGCTCTCGTGGGCGAACTGCGGCAACAGATTCAGAAAAAGGTCGAGGAAGTCCAGAGGGAGATGCTCAGCCCGGCGGTCGAAGACGCGGTCTGTCGGGTTCGTGAGTCGGTCAACGATCCCCGGGTCGATCCCTATCTCGAGGCGATGCAGGCCGATTTGATCGAGAACATGGAACTCTTCGGTGAGCAGGCCGGCGACGAGATCGACATATTCCTCAGGTGGCGGGTCAACCTGGTGGTTGACAACGGGCAGGGGACCGGCCTGCCGATCATCCTGGAGACCGAACCCACCTACACCAACATCTTCGGCACGGTGGAACGATCGTTTACGCCGTCGGGCGAAATGACGACCTCGTTCATGCGCATCAGAGCCGGATCCCTGTTGACGGCCAACGGGGGGTTTCTCGTGCTCAACGCCGAGGACCTGCTGATGGAACCGAGGGTCTGGCCGGGCCTCAAGCGGGCACTCAAATACGGGCGCGTCAAGATCCAGTCGATGGAAGGCCTGCTGTTGGGGGGCGCCGGGATCAAACCCCAAGAGGTGCCCCTTCAGGTCAAGGTTGTCGTCATCGGTGATCGAACGGTTTACGACCTGCTCTACCGGTACGACAGGGACTTTGCAAAGGTCTTCAAGGTCCTGGCGGACTTCGACCTGGTGATCCCGGCGGTCGAAGAACACGCCAAGTCGTTGGTGTCGGTTTTCTCCAAGGTCATCGCTGATGAGGAGCTGACCTCGATGGACCGGACCGGCATGACAACACTGCTTGAAGAGGCGGTCCGGATGGCTCGGGGCCGCAAGAAATTTTCCAGCCGATTTTCCGATCTCTCCGATCTGCTCCGTGAGGCTTCATGGATAGCCGAACAGGCCGGCTCCGATGCAATCGGCCGAAAGCACGTCAAGGCGGCCAGAGAATCCTCTCGGCATCGACACTCCTTGTCGGAGGATCGGACCCATGAACTGGTCGAAGACGGAGTCATCCGAATCCAGACCGAGGGGCTGGCCGTCGGTCGTCTCAACGGGTTGGCGGTGTACGACGTTGGCCACCATCGGTTCGGTCGGCCGTCGAGAATCAGTGCCCGGATCGGCATCGGCCGTGAAGGCGTGATCAACGTCGAGCGCCAAGCGGGGCTGTCCGGTCCGACCCACGACAAGGGCATTCAGATCCTGACCGGTTTTCTCCGAGGAACCTTCGCGCGGACGGTACCATTGTCGATGGCCTGCTCGGTGACATTTGAACAGAGTTACGGTGGCGTTGACGGGGACTCCGCCTCCTCGACCGAAATCTACGCCATCCTCT
>JAUWTC010000043.1 GCA_030609785.1 Holophagae bacterium | reverse complement strand
GGTGCGGGGCGGGGGTATGCCTCGGTGCCTACCGGCAGGATTGGGATCGATGACCCCAGAAGACGGGCCACTTCACAGGCGAAGCCGTGCCATGTCGTTTCTCCGGAGTTGACGACATGAACGATTCCTTCAGCATCACTTTCGGCCAGATCGAGCATGGCGGCAGCCAGGTCGTCACAAAATGTCGGGCAGCCTTGCTGATCGGCGACGACTCGGAGCTCTTCGGCGCCGCCGTCAATTTGACGGCGAATCGCTTCGACGAAATTCCGGCCGCCAAGCCCGTAGAGCCAGGCAGTGCGAACAATCTGGTGGCGAGGGGCCTGGGCCGCCATCTCTTCCCCGACGAGTTTGGTCCGTCCGTAGGCGCTGGTCGGCCCGACCTCGTCGGACTCCCTGTAGGGCCGCGAGCCCATCCCGTCGAAGACGTAGTCGGTGGAGACGTGGATCAGCTGGGCGCCATGCCGGCGGCAGGCGATTGCCAGATGACCGACTGCAGTTCCGTTGATCGCCTTGGCTGAAGCTTTGTGCTCTTCACAGTCGTCAACGGCGGTGAATGCGGCGCAGTTGACCAGCGTTCGAGGCTTGTGAGCCCCGACCCAGTTCTCGACCTGGGCGGCGTTGGTGATGTCCAGGGTGTCGATGTCCGAACCCGAAACGGACAGTCCTCGCCTTGCCGCCAGCCGTTCAACGGCTCGGCCGAGTTGGCCCAGGTTTCCAGTGATCAGGAGTTCGGTCATGCTCAATGCCTCGGCGGTGGATGGTAGCAGAAGGGAGTTGACTTTTCTTAGCCCGCACTTCTTACCAGTTTTCGTTGCGAGGTGCGGAAGGCGTGGTGAGATGCAGTGTTTTCGCTGGATGAGCGAATGAGGCATAGTTTGCACTATGTTGATTGAGCGAATTCAAGCAAACGCTGCAGGTCGCTGCGTATTTCGCGCCGTAGTAGATCACTGGTGAGAATTGCGGGTTAGAGGATCCGTAGCGTCAGGGCCTTCGTCACGGCTTCCAACTGGCTGTTGACCTCGAGCACGCGGAGAATTTTTTGAATGTGGGAGCGCACGGTGTGGATGCTCAGACACAACATATCCGAGATCTCGGTGGAGTTCTTCCCGTCGGCAAGGAGGCGCAATACCTCTTTTTGGCGGCTGGTCAGCCGAAAGACCTCGGCCATCCCGCGCGCTTCCTCGCCAACGTATGTCCCGTCTGTTGCGTTCCCGACTCCGACGAGAATCTGGTCGAGAAACTGGTCGGATCGCCGCCTGCGTTGGATTTGCGTCATCAGGTAAATCAGTTGGTAATCGTCGGAATCCGGAACGAGAACGATGACGATTGAGACGCCGGCGAAGAGGTGGTGCTCCTCGCCCGTCGTGATGTTGAGTTTAAAATCCTTGACCGTCTCGAAATTCTGGACCATCTCGTGAAGGCCTTCGTTCTCCCGGTTCAGCACGTTTCCGAAGATGTCTCTGGCATCCAGCAGCTGAAAAAGGTTGACGCCGAGGATTTCGTCGGCGGATCGTTTGACGAAATCGCCGAACAGGTCATTGAGGGCAACAACCTGGTTGTCTCTGTCGGTCACTACTGCAGCGCTGGGGATCGTTTCCACGATAGTTGTGATCCTGGTGTTGTCGTGATGGGAAATTTGATCACAGCCTGCCATCGAAAGAAACCTCCAAGAAAATTTGACCGTTCCCGGTCCGGCACCAAAGGTCTGTTGTATTTTCTCGAGACTATCATATATCAGAATGCACGGCAAAGAGGAGACCGTGTCGCAATACGATCTTGTGTGCGAGTGCCCCGGAAGAGGCGAAGAGGCTGTTGGTTGTGGTCGGGGTCGATTAGATGATCTCAGCTTTCGAAACGGTAACCGACACCGCGGACGTTATGGATGTGGCGAGGTTTGAGAGCCTCGTGCTCGAAAGCTTTTCGGAGTGACAGGATGACGTTGTCGACAACGCGGGTATTCGGGTGGTCGGGCAGGTCCCACACCTCGGCCAGCAGGTCTCTCCGGCTGACGACCTGACCCTCCCGGTTGAGCAGCAGCCTCATGACTGCGATCTCTTTTCGCGAGAGTTCGACGACGCCGCTCAAGGTCAGGGCGTGCCAGGTCGCGAAATCGATCCAAAACTCACCGAAGACCTCGCGCGAGCTTTCCTCATCTGTGACGGCCGGGGCGCCGTTATCCTGTGCCGAGGGCTTTGCCCACTCACCCCGCCTCAAGAGACCCTCCATTCGTGCCAGCAAGACCGCCAGATCGAATGGCTTGGTGACGTAGTCATCGGCGCCGAGGCGCAGCCCGTACACCATGTCATCGGGTTGGTCGCGGGCTGTCAGCATCAAGATCGGAGTCAGATCACCGCCATCGCGCAGTCGGCGGCAGACCTCGAAGCCATCGACCTTTGGAAGTCGGACATCGAGCACCAGGAGATCAAACCGATTTGAAGCGGCTTTCGTCAACGCCTCTTCGCCATCGACGGCCAGCATCGGTTGCCAACCTTTGCGCCTGAAGTTGCGGAGCAGGCCCTCCGCGATCGCGTCTTCATCCTCGACCAACAGGATCCTGACAACAGCGTCGTTCACACCATTTTCTCCATGACCGGCACCTCGACCTCAAAGGTCGTCCCGGGAGATGAGTCGCGCGACCGGGCGCACACGCTCCCGTGCATTTGCTCGACGAGCTGAGAGACGATGAACAACCCGAGCCCGGTGCCGTGTTCCGCATGGGTATCACGACCGATACGGTAAAACCGGTCGAAGATCAAGTTCAGCTCGGATTTCGGGATACCGATTCCTTCATCGGTGACCTGGAATATCACTTTCTCTCCGCGCTCGAACACACGGCACCCGACACGACCTCCCGAGGCTGAGTATCGAACGGCATTCTCGATCAGGTTGGTGAGAACCCGACGGAGGGCCTCGTCGGTCGTGAGAATTGATGCGTTTGTATCGACCTCCGTCACGAAGACGAGATTGCGGCCCTCGACCGTTGGACGGATCTCGGCGAAGAAAAGACCACAAAAAGGAACCACCTCAACCTCATACGGTTCAAAGACCTGCCGTCGGGCTACCAGCCGGCTGCTCTCGAGGACATTGTCGATCAGTCGGCCAAGCCGTTGTGCCTCACTCAGGATGTAGCTCACCGAGCGCCGCCGATCCTCGTCGACCTCGTCTTGCTCCAGGGTTTCCGCGTGCAATCGGATGGCGGCCAGGGGCGATTTCATCTCGTGGGTAATTCCGGAAACAAACTCCTCCTGTTTTCGTGCGTAGCGGTACTCGGCCAATGAACGGGCCAGCTGATGGGTCACGAAGACGATCAACAGGGCGAAGAGTGCGCAACCCACCGCGAGGATGATCCCGGGCGACCGGGGGCTGGTTACGCCCAACCGGCCGGCAAACTCGTGCAGGCGGCCTCCAGATTGGATGGCGTACACCACCCACACGACCAACAAGGCAATCACCACAATCAGTGAGAGCACATAAGGAATAACGAAAGTCCGGGTGCGAGTCACGCCCCGATCATACCGGGTCCCAGCCCGGCTGAGCCGGAGCCAAGAGGAAAAGGTGCGCCTTAACCCCGAGCCCGTTACCGTTGTCGTTACCGCAGCGTTTTGTCACGATCCTTTCGAAGTTGTTTGGGTGAGAGTTGCTAACGCCAAGCCTTTCGGTTTCGGCCCTTGCCTGGGGGCCGATTTGCGAGCCTGGAGGGGGAAGGCCGCGGCCCCGGAGATCAGATGACGGGTTGCGAATGTCTCGGGCAAGGAATAGGCTGCCCCTTCAGGCTATTGTCTTTGAGTGAGTGGAAACGGAGGTGCACGGTGCACGACCAGAATGACCAGAGGGTTCTTGCCAATCACCCGGATGAGGCCATCCCCCGTGAGCGCGAGGGGGAGATCATCGATCGGGTGGCAGGCCACATGGCCGCGGTGATGCGGGAACTCCACATGGATCTCGATGATCCCAACTTTGAAGGCACGCCCGAACGGGTCGCCAAGATGTACCTGGAAATGTTCCATGGGCTGTTCGAGGGGTCGGAGCCCAAGGTGACGACATTCCCCAATGACGAGGGCTACGGCCACATGGTAATCGAGCGGGAAATTCCCTTCTACTCGATGTGTGCCCACCACTTCGTCCCGTTCTACGGGCACGCCCACATCGGCTATATCCCGAAGGAGACGATCGTCGGGTTATCGAAGCTGCCTCGAATTCTGGAGTTCTACGCCAAGAGACCCCAACTTCAGGAGCGTTTGACCGAGCAGGTTGCCGGATATCTGTGGAGCCAATTGAAACCGTTGGGCGTGATGGTGGTCATCGAGGCGCGCCATCTGTGCGTCGAGATGCGTGGCGTCAAGAAACCCGGCGCCCTGACGACGACCTCTGCGCTGCGGGGCTGCTTTGCCGATCATGAGGTGAGAGAGGAATTCCTGGCCCTCGTCCGCCGCCAGGTGGCCTGGTAGGTGCCCGGCTTAGCTGAGAGCTGAGAGCTGACGGCTCCCTACTCCACCTCGGCGAAGATGTAGACCTTGGCGGTCTGGGCGAGATTGCCGCCGTCAACCTTGATCTTCTGAATGTCCTCATTGTATCGGCCGGGGCCCACTTTGATCTTTTTGAGTTTGATCCGTTCCAGCGGTCGGCCGCGTTCGTCTTCCAGGAGGATGATGACCGAGAGGGTCAGGGGAGTGTCTGTGAGATTTTCCAATTCATTGGTAAACGATGTCTTGGTCTTTTTGCCGGCTGTCCATCCCTCATCATCGCCGGCGCTTGCTCTCAGGACAGTCCATTTGATGCCGTTGATGCGAAGGTTGAGGTCAAGGGTCTGTCCGATCTTGAAGTCGAAGTCCTCCTGGAATGGGCTGCTGACGTCTCGCAGGTCAGTGCCCTGGGCAGCCGCGATTCCCACGGATGCCAGAATGGCTCCAAATACAATCAATACTTCTGCAATACGCCGCATCTCTCGTCTCCACCGTGACGGTCTCCCTGCAGTATACATATGCCGGATTCCAGACTTCAAAGCGAAAAACGGCGCCCGTTGGGGCGCCGTTGACAGGTCTTGAGGCTCGGCCGAATCTTACGGGATGTGAACCGTCATACCCTTTTCGACCGAAACGGCGTCACCCGAGACGACGTTGCAGTATGAGAGTTTCTCTTTGACCTTGGTGACTTCGAGGGTGGCGATCGTCGTCATGTCCTCATCCAAAATCTCACCGGTGTCGGGATCACGGATGACCTCGACGTCGCCGACGATGAAGCGCTGGCCCACGCCGACACCTTCACGTTCGCCCCGGTTGACATAGATCGTGCCGCTCTTGTTCATCACGACCGATCCAGTCCACTGGAAGTTCGGCAGTTGCTTGATCATGAACTGGACCGCCTCGTCACAGGCTGCCTGGACGGCCAGGCCGACGTTGTCGTTGGTTTCGCCGCCAAAGGCCGCACCCCACGAACTGGTGTTGTAGCCGATGTTCATGCCCTTCTGCTTGCTGACGCCGACGACGCTTTTGGAGGCGACCACCTGGCCGGTGGTGGCGTCGACGATGTAGATCGTAGCGTTTATCTCGCCCTGACCACCTTTGCCGCCGAGCCTCAAGCCCTTGAATCGGATGCCGCCGCCGCCCTTCTTGGTGCCGTCCTGGACATGGGTGATGGCGCCTTTGACCAGGAGCTGTGCCGGAGTCATTTGGCCCGTCACCGCGGCCTTCTTGCCGCCCGCAGTCCGGCCGGAAGCCGAGAGGTCTTGTTCGTCCATCGCGGCGTTCCGCATGTCGCCTTCGCCGAGGACGATGAAGTGCCCGCTCTGGTTGAGCATGTCAGTCAGCACCGTGCCCCATGCGTTGCCGATGTCGAAGTGACCGTACCAGCCGGCCTTGTTTTCGAATTGAGTGACCGTGATCGAGAAACGCAGGCCGCCGGTCGCCTCTTCTGCTACGACCATTCCGGAACACAGTGCCAACAGGGCGGAAAAAACCAATACCTTTTTCATCATCATCCTCCTCGTTTCAGCTCGAAGTATCGTAACCCGAACGCGGAATTGCATCAATAGAGCCCTGGGTGAACCCTCCCCAGAAATTCTGTTGGGCGCGATTCGTCAGGCTGACGTCTCCCCTTTGGTTCGTTGAGCCTTGCAGACGCAAAGGGCCGTCATGTTGACGATTTCATTGACTTCCATGCCTCGTTGCAGCACGTGGACCGGGGCGCCGATACCGGTCAGGATCGGGCCGATCGCTTCGACTTTGCCGAGGCGCCACAGCAGTTTGTAGGCGATATTGGCCGCGGCAAGCGTCGGGCAGACCAGGATATTTGCGTCGCCCTGAATCGCCGACCACGGGAAAGTCTGTTCGGCAATCATCGGCTCGACGGCCGTATCGGCGTGCATCTCTCCCTCGATCTTGAGTTCGGGCCAACGCTCCTTGGCGATGGCGACCGCTTTACGCACTGTCCTGCAGGCGGCATCTTCGTTGGAGCCGAAATTGGAGTACGACAGCATGGCGACGCGTGGTTCGACATCGAAGTAGGTTTCGGCCACCCTGGCGGTCAGCCAGGCGATCTCCGCCAGTTCCTCAGCACTCGGATCGGGGTTGACCGTCGTATCGGCAATGAAGAGCATGCGGTCTTCGAACAGAAGGAGGAAGACGCCGGCCACTTTGCTGACGTCGCCCATGGTCCGGTGGATACGTAGAGCCGGGCGGATGGTGTCGGGATAGGAGTGGGAGGCGCCGGCGATCAGGCCGTCTGCATCGCCCTGGCGCACCATCATGTTGCCGAAATACACCGGATCGAGCAGTCGTTTCGTGGCATTGACTGCCGTCGCCCCGCGCCGCCAGCGCATTTTGTGGTACGCCTCGGCATAGTCTTGGCGCCGCTCATCCTGGGAAGGATCGACGACAGTGATGTCGGCCGCGTTGATTTCGTGCTCTGCCAGGAGGTTCCCGATCACCTCGGCATTGCCCAGGAGGATTGGTTTGCAGATTTTCTCGTCGATCAACATCTTGGCGGTTCGAACGATCGTATCCTGCTCGCCTTCGGGGAAGACGATGCGCTTGGGGTCCAGCCGGGCCTGGTCGATGACACCGTGCATCACCTCGCGGGTTCGGGAGAGCCTGTTCTCCAGTTCCCTGATGTAGTCGTCCTTCGATGTGTAAGGCTTGCGGGCGACGCCGGTACGGATGGCGGCCTCTGCGACGGCGGGCGCCTCCCACAGAAGGACCCTGTAGTCGAAGGGTTTGGGAATCAGGTACTCCCGTCCGAACTTGAGGGGTTTGCCACCGTAGGCGCGAATGACAGAATCGGGAACGTCTTCTTTTGCCAGGTCGGCCAGGGCTTTGGCTGCGGCGAGTTTCATTTCTTCGTTGATACCGGTCGCGGCCACATCGAGGGCGCCGCGGAAGATAAAGGGAAAGCCCAGGACGTTGTTGACCTGGTTGGGATAGTCGGAGCGGCCCGTCGCCATGATGACGTCGGAGCGTGCGGCGAGAGCATCTTCCGGCATGATCTCCGGGTCGGGGTTGGCCATGGCGAAGACGATCGGGTCGTTCGCCATCGTCTTGACCATCTCCTGGGTCAGGAGGCCGGCGACCGACACGCCGGCGAAGACGTCGGCGCCGACCATGGCGTCTGAAAGGGTCCTGGCCTCGGTTTCTACGGCGAACCTCTCCTTGTAAGGATTCATGCCCTCGGTGCGGCCCTTGAAAATGACCCCTTTGGAGTCAACCAGGAGAAGATTCTCCGATTTGACGCCCAGGGAGAGATAGAAAGTGGCGCACGCGATGCCCGCCGCTCCGGCGCCGGAAAAGACCACCTTGATCTCGTCGAGCTTCTTGCCGATGATCTCGACAGCGTTGACAAGGGCCGCTCCCGAGATGATGGCCGTGCCGTGCTGGTCGTCGTGGAAGACCGGGATGTCGCAGGTTTTCTTGAGTTCTTCTTCGACCTCGAAGCACTCGGGCGCCTTGATGTCTTCGAGGTTGATGCCGCCCAGGGTCGGCTCGAGGAGTTGGCAGAAACGGATGATCTCTTTGGGGTCTAACGTGTCGATCTCGATGTCGAAGACGTCGATGTCGGCGAACTGCTTAAAGAGGACGCCCTTGCCCTCCATCACCGGCTTGCCCGCAAGGGCGCCGATGTTGCCGAGACCGAGAACGGCGGTGCCGTTGGAAACGACGGCCACAAGATTGCCCTTGTTGGTGTATTCGTAGGCCAACTCGGGGTCTTTGGCGATGTCCAGGCAGGGCTCGGCGACGCCGGGCGTGTAGGCCATCGAGAGGTCGCGTTGCGTATTGCAGGGTTTGGTCGGCACGACCTCTGTCTTGCCGTGGCGTTTGCCGGTGTGGTAGGCCAGCGCTTCTTCTCGGGTGATTTTTTTCATGGTATGACCCCTTTGGATTGGAGCAATTTGTCAACTGTAAAATCTATCTCGAGAAAGATTTCACAAAGACGAAATATAGGCCGTGGCGGGCCAGAGGTCAACCGGAAGATTGTCGGTGAGAAATGCTCAGCTCAGGCGGGGATCGTTGTGGCGTTCGATCGCAAGGCGAAGGAGTTCGTTCAAGAGGTCAGGATAAACGAGGCCGGAGAGTTTCCACAATCTGGGAAACATCGAAATCGGGGTAAATCCAGGGATGGTGTTGACCTCGTTGACCCAGATCTTGCCGGTTGTCTTTTCGAGGAAGAGGTCGACCCGGGCCATGCCTTGACATCCCAGGAGTTCAAAGGCCGAGACCGCCAGCTTTTGGGCCTGTTCGGTGACGTTCTGATCGAGGGGCGCGGGGGCCAGCAGCCGACAGTTGTCATTGAGGTACTTGTCCTCAAACGAATAGAAGTCGGCGCCTGGAATGATCTCGCCGGGGATCGATGCCCGGGGTTCATCGTTGCCGAGAACGGCCACCTCGATTTCCCGCGCTTCAAGACCGCGTTCGACCAGGGCGGTCGAGTCGTGCTGCAGAGCGGTGGCGATGGCACCCTCAAGGGCCTGGCGGTTGACCACCTTCGTGATCCCAACAGACGATCCCATTCGGGATGGTTTGACGAAGAGCGGCAGCCCCAGGTCCAGAGACCGGCGCTTCAGCGTTTTGGGATCGGCTTGCCAGGCGATTTCATCGATCGTCACCCAGGGCGCCGTCGGGAGACCGTCGCTTCCGAACATTCTTTTGGTCCGGACCTTGTCCATGCACAAAGCCGATGCCGCAACGCCGGAGCCCACGTAGGGCAGGTCCAGCATTTCGAAAAGACCCTGAATCGTGCCGTCCTCGCCGTAAGGTCCGTGGAGGGCGGGAAAAATCACGTTGAACGAGTCGTTCAACAGTCGGGGGCTGAGGCGGTGGTCACCGGTGAACGCCAGAGCCTGGTCGGTCCGGTCCCCGCTGCCCTCCAGGACTCTTCGACTCTCGTCGTCGCCCGCCCAGAGGCCCTGGCGGTCGATTGCCATCGGCAGGACCTCGTGTCCGCCGTCGTCCAGAGCAGCTGCCACCGAGCGTGCGGAGACGATGCTGACGTCGTGTTCATCGGATCGGCCACCGAAGACCAGAGCGACTTTCATGATTGGATTCTAACCCGGCGGGCCAGGAGCCGAAAACCACAAGGAGAATAGCCACAAAAAGGCACAAAGAGGCACAAAAAGGAAGCCATGTACTCTGCTGGGCCTGCGTTCTGGAGTGACGTTCGGCCATTGCAAGCAGATGAGCTCGCAGCTCTGAGCTCTCAGATCTCCCGAAAGATGACTGCTGAGCAGAATCAAGGGGAACTTTATTCCTTTCCGTGTGTCTCACTGGTTAAGGAGGTCGTCATGACACCATCAAGCCAGAGAGACTCGACACCCAGTTCCAGCCTCGATCATGTGATCCAGGACGCCTCGACCGATACCTTCCACATGCGTTTGGGGATGACGGTGGCCGTCCTCGCACACGTGGTGCTGTTCGTTGCCAATTGGCCGTCGTTCGCGCGGTCTGCTCCGAAAGCGCCGGAGAAACAACCGCCGATCGTGGTTCTGCGCCATTTTGAGTACAAGGTGCCGCCGACTCCACCCCCGGAGATGCGGGTACGACAGCATCAGCGCAGGATCCAGATCCCCGATCCTGATCCTCGTGATGCCGAGGTTTTTCGAGACGACGAGGCGTTCGAGCTGATTTTCGATTCCGGCGACTTCGTTTCGTTTGAGGGTCTCGAGGTGCCGGCGCCGCCGCCGGAAGTGGTCGAACCGACGCTGATTCGTGTGGGAGGGGATTTCAAGGCGCCCCGCCGGATCGTGATGGTTGAACCGGTCTATCCGGAAATCGCAATCAGGGCCAGGAAAGAAGGTGCAGTGGTCCTCAGCCTGATCATTGGTGTCACCGGGAGGGTAGAGTCGGTTGAGGTTCTTCGAGGACTGCCCCTGGGCTTGACAGAAGCTGCCGTGACCGCCGCCAGGCAGTGGGTCTTCGAGCCCTCGACCTACAACGGGCGCCCGACTGCCGTGCAGTACAACTTGACGGTGCATTTCACCTTGAGCTGAGAAGTGTGCCCGTCCGATGACCTTTGTGCGGCCGTGATCCCGCTACAATGCGCCGATGTTCTGTACGATGCGTCGAAGCGGGGGGCTGGGGCCGGATCAGGGTTGGCCGTGACCTTCGAGGAGATTTACACCCGCTTCCGCCGGCCGGTGTGGGCGTTGGCAAGGCGCCTGACCGAGTCGGATGACGAGGCCCTGGACGAGATGCGCAGCCATCGAAGGAGTCTCCGGAAGTTGGCCCTGGACGAACGTCCGCCGGAGGTGCTGGACCAGATGGTACGGCCTCTGCGGCGTGCGGGCCGGCCCAGGCGTCAACGGTGGGCTGCGGCAGCGTTGGTCGCAGCGGCGGCGGTTGT
>JAUWTC010000058.1 GCA_030609785.1 Holophagae bacterium | reverse complement strand
ATACGACGCCGAAGGGCGGGTTGGGGGCGATGAAATGGCCTGCCCCCTGGTCGGCGACACCCCTGCCGCCGAGAGGACTGCGCGGAATGTACGACCAGGCGTCGCGGACCGAGAAGAGCTGGGCGTTTTGAGCCAACCCGTCTTTCGTAACCTCTCTGAGACACGAATAATCGTCCAGAATGAAGAAACCCCGCCCGAAGGTGGCGCCGACAAGATCATTCTCACGGCGTTGGATCGCCAGATCCCTGAAGGGGATGGTTGGGACGTTGCCGCCGAGTTCGTCCCAGTGGTCGCCGCCGTCGGTAGTGAAAAACAGTCCAAACTCGGTGCCGGCAAAGAGGAGATCAGGCTTGACGTGGTCCTGGACGATACGCCACACCAGGTGGCGGTCCGGGAGGTCTCCGGCGATCGATGACCACGAGCGCCCCCGGTTGGTGCTCTTGAACAGGAAGGGTTTGAAGTTGCCGGACTTGTGATCATCCAGGGCGATGTAGACGGTGTTGGCGTCGAAGAGGTCGGCCTTGATGTCGTTGACGAAGCTCCCGCCCGGAATGCCGGGAATGCTGCCGACTTCGGTCGCCGTCCAGGTGACCCCTGCGTCCTCGGAGACCTGGATCAGCCCGTCATCGGTTCCGGCGTAGAGAAGACCCTCCAGGATCGGTGACTCCGCCAGCGACGTGATTGTGTTGAACTTGGACATCGCGTCGACGTCCCAGGGCGAGTCGTAGCTCCATATCCTGCCCATCAACGGAAGGTGCCACCGGTCCTGATCACGGGTCAGGTCGGGGCTGATCGGGCGCCAGCTGTCTCCCCGGTCGTCAGAGCGCCACACTCTCTGGCTGGCGTAGAAAAGGCGCGTCGGCGAGTGGGGGCTGATCAAGATCGGTGCATCCCAGTTGAAACGTTCCGCCGGGTCCCCCGGGTCGGGTTGCGGCTGGATGTACACGATTTCTCCAGTGGTCCGGTCGGTTCGAACCAGGTTCCCCTGTTGCCACTCCGAGTAGACGATGTCCGGGTTGCCGGGTTCAACTGCAGGCTGGTGTCCATCGGCGAAGACGGTGATGAACCAGTCGCGGTTTCGGATGCCGTTCGTGGTGTCGGTCCGTGAGGGTCCGCCCTGGGTCGAGTTGTCCTGAGTCCCGCCATAGACGGTGTAAAAGGGAGTGCGGTCGTCCAGAGCGAGCTTGTAGAACTGTGTCACCGGCAGGTTGGCGATGTAGCGCCAGGTCGTTGCCGAATCGTGACTTTCGTACAGGCCGCCGTCGGTCCCCGCGAGCAGGTAGTCGGGATCGTCGGTGACAAACGCCAGAGCGTGGTTGTCACTGTGTTTGAGTTTTTCGGGCAGGCGGGTGAAGGTCTTCCCTCCGTCGTTCGAGATCTGGATCCGCACATCCATCAGGTAGATACGGTCGAATTGATGGGGGCTGGCGACCAGCTCCTGGTAGTAGTGGGGACCGGTTGCGCCGGAAACGGCATCGGATTGTTTCTTCCAACTCTCCCCCCGGTCGTCAGAACGCCAGACACCTCCAGTCCGCCGTTTCAGTTCGATCGCCGCGTAAATGACATCGGGTTGCTGCGGTGAGACCGCCAATCCGATCTTTCCCATCGGCTCCTCCGGCAGCCCGGTCTTCAGGGCTCGCCAGGTTTCTCCGCCGTCAGTGCTCTTGTGAAGGCCGGATTCCGGACCCCCATCCATCAAGGCTGCAATACTTCGCTGCCGTTGCCACGTGGCCGCGTAGAGGGTGTCGGGGTCCCGCGGGTCCATCGCGAGATCGGTGACACCGGTCCACTCTCCGCCTCCAAGGACCTTGGTCCAAGTCTTCCCCCCGTCGGTCGTCACGTAGAGGCCTCGGTCGCCTCCGGGTGACCATAAGGGTCCCTGTGCCGCCACAAAGACCCGATCTGAATCCCGGGGGTCGACGATGATTTTGGAAATAGGTTGGCTTTTTTCCAAGCCGAGTTTTTCCCACGACGCACCGGCATCACGGCTGCGATAAATGCCGTCGCCAAAACCGACGTGTCGCCCTCCGATGTTTTCGCCGCTGCCGACCCACACAGTGTTGCGGTTGTTGGGATCGAGAGTCAAACACCCGATCGAATACACTGACTGGTCTTCAAAAATTGGGGTCCATGTAGTGCCGGCGTTGGTCGTCTTCCAGACACCGCCGGAACCGACGGCGACGTACCAGGTCGAGGTGTTTTCAGGGTCGATGGTGATGTCGGCGATTCGACCGGACATGAAAGCCGGGCCGATGGAACGCAGCTCCAGCCCGGCGAAGGGCTCTGGTGGCGCCTCGGAATCGGGCGAGGGTAGTGCTGCGGCAGACGGCATGGCTGCCAGGAATAGCGTCACGGCGAAGCAGATGGACTTCAGGGGCATGGGGACCTCCGCAGTTCATAGTAGCGAAGCTATCAGCCTTGCCGTCAGGAAGACTCAATTAGCCACAAAAAGGCAATTGAACCGGCCAAGACGCCAAGACCGCGAAGGAAACGCAAAGAGAGAAAAAATAGCCACAAAAAGGCACAATAAATAAAGAATTCAAGATTAAGAATTTGGAAGTGCGGCACGCACTTCCCCTTCGTACCTGCTACGACTCGTCGTCTTTGGAGGGAACGTCGATTTCGGCCAGGGAGGATTCCAGGTCTTCCAGCCGTTTCCGGAGCAGGCTCATTTCCTCGCGGGCCCGCCGAACCGGCCCGATGCGATCGATTGAAGCCTGGACCAGTCGGTCAACCGAGGTCGAGAGATGTTCAACTGAGCTGGTAACCGCTTGCTCGCCCATCCGGATGATGTCGTGCAACAGTTCGTTGGGCAGCACTGAATTTCCTCGGCGGCCCTCCTCGGAGATGATCTGGGTCAGGGTCTGAGAGGTGACGTCATCCTGACTCTTGTTGTCAATGACACGGATCTCCTGCCCGTGGCGGATCCAACCCGCAAGTTCTTCCAACGAAACATAACGGCTCTCTTCGGTATCGTAGAGTTTCCGGCTGCCATACCGCTTTATCAATCGAATCATGCTGCACTCCCATCACGCCATCGGGCTCTTGAGTTACTGGTCATTCCTCACACGAGTACGCGCCGGTTTTTGCGGCGAATACCGTCAGAGCCCCAATGATAGCTACCTTCGTGAGACTACCGCGGTGCGGCATTGCTGTCAAGAATGAGGAAAGCCCCAACGGAGTCGGAAATCTCGTAAATGGTGGAAGAGAAAGCGTTGCGGGCTTTGCCTCAAGGAGGTCCTTTCAGATGACCGAGGGCACTTCTGGCCGAGAATTGCCGCATAGCGGCAAATATTAAGGTAGGACAAAAGGGACGCCCTGAATCCTGAACCCGAGCCCGGGTTTCAGCAATACCTAGATTGGAGAGGGACGTTCCAAACAGTAGCCCTGAACGTAGTCGAGGCCGATGTCCTTGAGGACTTCCAAGGAGGCTTCGGTCTCCACCCACTCCCCAATCGTGCTCAGGCCCATCGCCAGCCCGATCTGGTGGATGGCTGCCACCATTTCACGGTGGACCGAGTCTTTTTCGACATCCCTGACCAGGCTGCCGTCGATCTTGAGGTAGTTGACTTGCAGGTCCTTGAGGTAGCGGAAGGAACTGAGTCCGCTTCCGAAATCGTCGAGAGCGAACGAACACCCTTTTTCCCTCAAAACCCCGATGAAGGCCTGAGCCGAGGCCAGATGTGAAATGGCGGCCGTTTCCGTAATTTCGAAGCAGAGACGGGCCGGATCAAGGTCATTTCGGTCGAACCCCGTCAAAATGGCATCCAGGATTGTTCGGTCCGCGAGGGACTGACCGCTGAGGTTGATGGAGTACAGCTGACGGCCTTCGAGATCCGCCGCCAAGTCCTGCCGGATGTACTCAAACGCCCTCCGGATCACCCAGAGATCGAGAGACGGCATCATCCGATACCGTTCGGCCGCCGGAATAAACCTGCCGGGCGGGATGATCTCGCCATTGTCGGAGAGCCGTAGCAGAAGTTCGACGATCTTCGGTTTGTTCCCATCCTGGAGGGGCACGATCGATTGGCGGAAGAGAACGAATTCATCCCCTTCGATTGCACGGTTGAGGCGCTCCACCCACTGGGCCTCGTGGTGGCGGGCGGTGACCTCGACATCCTCGGGGTGAGAAATGTGAATTCGGTTTCGCCCGCGCTCCTTCGCGACGAAACAGGCGGCGTCCGCAGCGCTGAGCAGTTCGTTGAATCTCGGGCTGTCCTTTGTGACCGGGACGATGCCGATGCTGACCCCGACCTCGAATATTCTGGCCTGCCACAAGAACCGATAGTCCCTGACGGTCTGGAGGAATGCTCCGGCACGTTCCTCCGCCTCGTCCATCGTGCAGTCGGTCAAGAGAAGGCCGAATTCGTCGCCGCCGATTCGGGCAATGATGTCCGTACCTCTTGCTGTCGCCTCGAGGACTGCGGAGAGTTGCTGCAGCATCTGGTCTCCGACCGAGTGCCCGCAGGTGTCGTTGACGACCTTGAAGGCGTCGAGGTCGAGGTAGCACAGGGCGTGCTGCCGCCCGGTGAAAGTGGCGTTAGTCAGGGCTTCACCGACCCTGGATTCGAATTCCCGCCGGTTGAGCAACCCGGTCAGTGTGTCGTGGGAGGCCTGGAAGGCCATCTCCCTCTCGAGTCCGCGGATGTGGGTGACATCCTTGACAATCAAGACGGCGCCGAGCACCTCTCCTTGGTCATTGCGAATGGGCGAGGCCGAGTCCCGAACTGCGAACTCCAAACCTCCTCGATGAAAGAGTGAGCACCACTCCGGCGAGGTGACCGTACGACTCTGGCGGAGGCATTCGGTCAAGGGATCCTCCCTGAGTTTACCCGTCCCGTCCTCCATCGCCCGGTAGACCTCGTCAAGCCGTCGGCCCCTGGCCTCTTTGGTGGACCATCCAGTCAGTTTTTCCGCTGCGGGGTTGAGGTAGTCGATCCGGCCGGCGGCATCACTACGGATAACGCCGTCCCCGATTGACTTCAGGGTAACCTCGGCTCGTTCCCGTTCTTCCTTGAGAGCCTGTTCGGCCGCCTTGAGGTCGGTGATGTCGGCCGAGATTCCGATGATCTTTTCGACCCGCCCCTCTTCGTCGAACACCGCCTGGCCCCGGGCCGAGATCCAGATAATCCCTCCGTCCTGGGGAAGGTCGTAGCGATGTTCCACCGAATAGAGCATTCCGGTGCGCAGGGTGTGGCGAAGGGCTGCGGCTACCTGTGGTTTGTCCTCCTCCAGGACTCGTCTGTTCAATTCCGTACCGGTCTTGGGAATCACCTCGGGTCCGTAGCCATAGAAGCTCGCGGAGGAGACCGGCATCAACACCTCGTCAGTCTCGGGATTCCACTCCCAGGCCACGCTGCGTCCGGCCATTTGCGCCAACTCGAAGCGGTCTTGGCTCTGGCGGAGTTCGCGTTCGATCTTGACACGCCGGATGGCACTGCTGAGAATCTCGCTGCCCACCCGGAGAAAGCGCAAATCATCGTCATTGATCGGTGATGGACTTTCGGCCCAGGTATGGCCGAGGACGCCGATCAGACGACCGCAGGAGACCAGAGGAATGGCGGCGAACGACTTGCCGGGCTCGAGAGTCCGGCACTGGCAACCGGTATTCAGCTTGGTTGGGGCGAAGTCCGAGATCATCAAGACCTCGCGACTGATGAGGTCATCCCGGACTAAACCGTAATCCTCGAGAGTTCGTCTGTGCGTTTTGTCATGGAAAAAACCGCCCCGGTGGCGCCAGAATTCTTCGGTGACCGTCCATTGGTCGTCGTCGATCAGGATGATGAAGTTGCACAGGGTGCCGGCGGCTGATCCCAGAGTCTCCAGGGCGAAACTGACGCCGTCATCCAGGTCCTCGGCTCCGAGGGCCAGGAACCGGTGTGAGATCTCGGTCAGAGAGTTTTCCAGACTCAATCGGCGATCGGCGATCGCCTCGGCCTCTTTGCGTTGAGTAATGTCAACTGCCGTTGAGATGCCGATGACCTCGCCATTGTTCAAGACATGGGCGTTGGTGACCGCAATCCAGCGAGTGCTTCCGTCCTTGGGATGGAAGGGGATCTCGATCGGGTGGTCAATAGGTGGATAGACCCCCAACGCTTCGTCGAATTCTGGCATCAGTGTGGACGCCGAGGCCTCGAGGAGATCGGAGATTCTCTTCGAGGCTAGTTCATCCTGGTTGTATCCGGAGATTTCCGAGGCTGCGGCGTTGGTGTAGATGAACCGATCCTTGCAGTATGCAAAGACTGCGAACGCCACGGATTCACCGAGGATCCGGAACCAGTCTGCACCGGTTTGAATAGGGGTTTTGTCAAGGTTCTTCATGGGATTCCGAGTCGCTGGAGTTCTCCTCCCGGCAGTATACCGGGTAATATCCATTAACCTCAATACGGTTAAGCCAAATTGAGGTGAATGGAGTGGACATGGAATTTCCGAATCTCGGGTCATTTCTCGAGGCACTGCGCCGGAGTGGTCAGCTCGCCGTCGTCGAGTGCCCGGTGTCGGCGCACCTTGAGGTGGCGGAAATCCACCGCAGGGTCATCGCCGCCGATGGACCGGCCCTGCTGTTCACTGCGGTCGAGGGCGCCGACCTCCCCGTAGCGACCAATCTCTTTGGGACTGCGGGGCGAGCGGAGATGGCATTCGGGCGGCGGCCGGCAGAATTGGTGCGGCGGGTGGTTTCTTTGGTTCAGACCGCCATGCCCCCGACCTTCGGTGATGTCTGGCGGTCGAGGGATGTCCTGGCCGCAGGCTTGAGAACGGGACTGCGCTCGGTTCGGTCGGGCCCGGTCCTGGAGGTCGTCGACCGTCGGCCCGATCTCGGCCGGTTACCGGCCCTGACTTCGTGGTCCGAGGATGGCGGGCCGTTTGTGACCTTGCCCCTGGTCTATACCGAGCACCCGGAGACCGGTGGCTCAAACCTCGGGATGTACAGGCTCCAGATCCACGATCGGGCTACGACGGGGATGCACTGGCAGATCGGCAAGGGGGGGGGATTCCACCACCACGCTGCCGAGACCTCGGGTGAAGCGCTCCCGGTGACGGTTTTTCTGGGAGGGCCGCCGGCGCTGATCCTCTCTGCGATCGCACCCCTGCCGGAGAACGTGCCCGAACTGATGCTGGCCTCACTGCTGGCCGGAGGGCGCCTGCGCCGGTGTCCGGGGCCGGGAGCTCACGCCCTGATCGCCGAGGCGGAGATCGCACTGATCGGCCGGGTGCCCGCTGATGAGAGGCGACCTGAAGGACCCTTCGGAGACCACTACGGCTACTACTCGCTGCAGCACCCCTATCCAATCTTCGATGTCGATGCCGTCGCCCGACGCCGAGACGCGATCTTTCCCGCGACCGTCGTCGGCAAGCCGAGGCAGGAGGACTTCTTCATCGGCGACCAGTTGCAGGAACTGCTGTCCCCGCTGTTTCCTCTGGTGATGCCCGGCGTTCGAACCTTGTGGTCCTATGGCGAGACCGGGTACCACGCATTGGGCGCCGCCGTCGTCAACGAACGCTATCGTCGAGAGGCCATGGTATCGGCGTTCAGGATTCTCGGCGAGGGTCAACTCAGCCTGACCAAGTTCCTGCTCCTGACAGACCGTCCGGTGGACCTCAGGGATTTCAGGGCGACCCTGGAGTGTGTGCTGGAACGGACTCGTCCGGAGACCGATCTCTTCATCATCTCCAATTTGTCGATGGACACGCTGGATTATTCGGGTCCCGAGGTCAACCTGGGGTCCAAGGGTGTGTGGATCGGGGTTGGCGAAAAGATCCGGGATCTGCCTCGCGAGTTTCAGGCCGCCGAAGTGCCGAAGGGGATGGGCGAAGCCCGCGTGTTCTGCGGAGGCTGTCTGGTGGTTGACGGTCCCTCCCACGAGGATGACGCCGAATTCGCCGCGAGGGCCTCGGAACATCCGGCCTTCGAACAATGGCCGCTGGTCGTCGTCGTCGACGATGCCGTCAAGGCGACTGCGACGACGGCGGCGTTCTTGTGGACGACATTCACCCGATTCGAACCGGCGGCCGATGTATACGCCCGCCACCGGGTCACCCGCCATCATCTGAGCTACGAAATACCGATCGTCATTGACGCACGGATGAAGGGAACTTACCCCGACGAACTCTTCTGCGATCCCGAGACCGCAAGCACCGTGTCCCGCCGCTGGAAGGAGTACTTCCCCGACGGGGGAGTCGAGATGGGTGACTCGGACATCGGCCATTTGGGGAGGTAGGAACCGGCACCAGCCCGAAGGGCTGCCACGCCAAAGGCGTGGGGCTCCGAAGGAGCCAGTGCGGGCAGGGAACCGACGCCAGGGCGAAGCCCTGCCGAGCCGTCAGGCTCGGGCCCGCGAAGCGGGTTGCGTAGGCTAAGAACCGGCGCAACCCGCGAAGCGAGTTGCGCGGGCAGGGAACCGACTCCACCACCTTGCGGCCGACCATTGCCAATCGATAACCGCGAGACAGGACAGGGCGAGGGGTGACCTCGCTTCCACCGTCATCATTCACTGGCTCCCCCCGAGATCGGGGGGTTGTGAGGTTGTGATCAGTGGAATCCGTTAACAGTGTCGTGAAAATCTTGAAACCAAGGAACTCTAGAAAATTTACATCGAACGTGAAAAAGACAAAAAAGCTTTAAGGCTTCTTTTATAATGTTTAATATGTTATCCTCTTAAGTGGAAAAATATCCAATGGTATCCTGCCTCAGTTTCTCGGCTGCGAAGAAGGGCCCAGAAGAGGCATAAGGCAAGGATCGACTCTCATGAGCCGGAGGCGATCTGCCAACTCTGTACAATCCTGCCGCTCCCGGGTAACGGCGTTTTTCGGGTGGGTCTTGATCGGGTTGGCAGGTTCAGCCCCATGACCAGGACAATCGCATGAGAACGTCAAAACACGTCTTGCTTGAGGCTTGAGATGCGAAGTGCGGTCGACCCCGAGTTCATCATCGGCTGCATCTATGAAGCCCTGTCCGATCCGGGCGTCTGGAACACGGCTCTGGACGCAGTTCGTCCGATGTTCAAGGCGGATGCCATGCTGCTCGTATACGGAAACCTCTCGGCGGCCGATCTTCGCATCGTCGGGGCGACCGGCTTCAACCCGGATGCCCTTGATGCGTACGCAGGCAATAATCTCAACGACGACGAGCTGATCCGTGAGTCGATGGACGGCCCGGCCGGGATCATCGTGTCCAGTGGTCGTTCCTTCCGCGGAAGGTCCTTTTTCAGGACCAGCGTTTATCGGCGACTCCTGCACCCGAGTGACCTCTCATACATCGCCGGCGCGGCGGCCATAAACACGAGGGAGGCCCATGCCTCGTTGTGGATGGCTCGCTCGGAGAGGTCGCCCGATTTTTCAGTCCATGACATGCACGCCTTCACGGCCATGCTGCCTCATTTTT
>JAUWTC010000399.1 GCA_030609785.1 Holophagae bacterium | reverse complement strand
TCTCAAACCGACCAGCGACCTGTGACCTGAGACCTGAAACATCATCATCCTACTCTCACAGCGTGGTCATTTCGGGGCGGGCGATTTCCATCAGGGCATCACCCTCTCCGGCGGAGTCGCCTTCAGCGACGAAGATCTTCTTGACTGTGCCGTTGTGCGGCGCCGTGATCTGGTTTTCCATCTTCATCGCTTCCATTACCATGACGCACTGGCCGGCGGAGACCGTGTCGCCTTCCTTGACCTTGAGTTGGAGGATCAGGCCGGGAAGGGGAGCGGTGATCGTGCCCCCGGGAGTCTGTCCGGAGGAGGATGGGCGCATCTTTTGGACCGGAGCAGCGACCGGTCTGTCCGAATTGACGTGGGCAGGCGCCACCGAGGGTCGGCGGCCCAACTCAATCAGGTCGACGGTGTACTCCGTGTCGTCGACGACGATTCGAGCCTGCTCTGCCGTGATTTCCTTGACCTCGGCGGTGTATTGGCGGTCGTTGACTTTCAGGGTGTATCGGCTCATGGCTCGGATACCTCTTTTCGGCGGTTGATGGTCAGCCGTCCGCCGGGGTCGGCGTGATAGAGACGCCGCTCGATTTCGAGGACGGCGGTAATGACAGAGAGAACCTCGCCGGATACCGGGGGGCCTTGAGTTTGTGTTGCCGGTGTTCCCTCGACGCCGGTGGAACGAAGGTGGAGCAGCCGTGGGATGACCGAAAAACTGTAGATCAACGCTGCGGTCAGGAGCAGTCCGCAGAAGACAACGGCCAAGCCCAGGAACGTGATGGTTAAAGCGTCTGAAAGTTCCATTGTCTTAGAGCGGGATATTCGAGTGCTTGATTGGAGGGGTGGCTTCCCGCTTGTCGGCCAACATCTCCAGGGCCTTGATGATTCGGAACCGGGTGTTTGCCGGTTCGATAACGTCGTCGATGTAGCCCTTGGCCGCCGCGTTGTAGGGGTTGGCAAAGAGTTCGACGTACTCGGTCTTGAGTTCCTCGGTTCTGGCCTGGGGGTCCTCGGCCTTTTTCAGTTCTCGCCGATGGATGATCTCGACCGCTCCATCGGGGCCCATGACCGCGATCTCGGCCGAAGGCCAGGCCAGGTTGATGTCCGCCCCGATATGTTTTGAGTTCATGACGCAGTAGGCGCCGCCGTAGGCCTTTCGGGTGACGATGGTGATCTTGGGGACCGTGGCTTCCGCGAAGGCGAAAAGCAACTTGGCGCCGTTTCGAATGATGCCGCCGTACTCCTGAGAGGTGCCAGGCATGAACCCCGGAACGTCTTCGAAGACTACGAGCGGGATGTTGAAGGCGTCACAGAAGCGGACGAAGCGCGCGCCCTTGATCGACGAGTCGTTGTCCAACACGCCGGCCATCGACTGCGGCTGGTTGGCGACGATGCCGACCGAGCGGCCGTTGAAGCGGGCGAAGCCGACCAGGAGGTTGGGCGCCCATTGGGGGTGGATCTCGAAGAACTGGTGGTCATCGACGACGGTTTGAATGACCTCGCCCATGTCGTAGGGCATCGAGGGACTGTCAGGCAGGATGAAGTTGAGGGATGGGTCTACCCGATCCGCGGGGTCGGCGCACTCGAGGATCGGAGTTCGTTCCCGGTGGTTCTGGGGCAGGAACGACAGGAGCGTCTTGAGCATCTCGAAAGCCTGGTCCTCGTCGTCCGCCACCAGATGGGTCACGCCGCTCTTCGACGCGTGGATGTCGGCGCCTCCCAGTTGCTCGGTGGTGACCTCCTCGCGAGTGACCTGTTTCACGACCTTGGGACCGGTCAGGAACATGTAGGACGAGCCGCGGGTCATCATGACAAAGTCGGTGATCGCCGGGGAATAGACCGCGCCCCCGGCACAGGGCCCGAGAATCAGGGAGAGTTGAGGAACTTGCCCGGAAGCCAAGACGTTTTTTAGAAAGATGTCCGCATAGCCGGCGAGGGCGTCAACGCCCTCTTGAATCCTGGCGCCGCCGGAGTCGTTGAGCCCGATGATCGGCGCACCCGCCTTGACGGCCAGATCCATGACCTTGCAGATTTTCTCCGCGTAGGCCTTCGAAAGCGAACCGCCGAAGACCGTGAAATCCTGTGAGAAGACGAAGACCAGGCGTCCGCCGATCGTCCCGTGACCGGTGATGACGCCGTCCCCGAGGGGGCGGTTGCCATCCATGCCAAAATCGGTGCAACGGTGGGTGACGAAGGTGTCCAGTTCTTCGAAACTGCCCTCGTCGAGGATCTTCTCCAGCCGCTCCCGAGCCGTGTACTTGCCCTGGGCGTGTTGCTTCTCGATCCGGGCCTCTCCACCGCCCTGATGGGCCTGTTCCCTCTTGTTGGCCAGTTCCAGAATCTTCCGCTCGATGCTCATCCGGCCTCCGTTCCGGCTCACTGCGGCCGGCGGCGCGCATTGTCCTCCCATGTGTCGATAAAGGCAAGTATTTCCACAGTTGGTGATATATGGAAGGGGAGGATAGGGGGAAGGGTCGAAGGGTCGAAGGGTCGAAAGGTCAAAGGGTCAAAGAGGTCAAACGGGTCAAAGGGGTCTAAGGGGAGAACGCCGAGTGATCGGATGCTGGCGTTGAGGCGGTCTCCTGAAGCTGAAGCTGCCGGCTGTCCCGGGCGCTGCTGTCCGACCCCGGCCTTCTGGCACGCCCTCCGGGCGCACCAGCGTCGCCTTTTCTGCGGGGCCGCAGCGGGGGGAGTCGGACGCAAGAGACCCGCGGCCCCGCAGAAAAGACGAGCGGCGGCCTACTGCCTTCGGCCGAGACTCGATTCCTGAGGATCTCGCCGAGGGGAGCCAGGCACGGCTTTCTTCGCAGCGGCTTCGTTGCCAGGAGGTCTGCTCGATGAAGAAAGCCGTAACTGGCACCCCCGTTGGAGAGGGGCGCTTTTGTTTTTCGTCGCTACGATAGACCGTTCCCGGTTGAGCTAAGATCAGCGGATGGAAATAGGTGTTAAGGAACACGTTTTCAAAGGTAAGGCCGCATGTATCGCCGTTGGTTCGGAACTACTGGGCGACGCCAAGCTGGATCTGAACTCGTTGGAAATTACGCGGACCCTGGAGACGTACGGTTTTGACGTCGTCGAAAAGAGAGTCGTCGGCGACAGTGTCGAGAGGATCGCGGCTTCGGTTCGGGAACTGCTGAATGGCTGCGAGGTCGTCATCGTCACCGGCGGTCTCGGGCCGACGGCTGATGACGTGACGCGGGAGGGGGTTGCTCTGGCCCTCGGGCGGGA
>JAUWTC010000078.1 GCA_030609785.1 Holophagae bacterium | reverse complement strand
GTGCAGCCGAAGGCGCCCTGGACCGCGTCGAATTGGAATCCTCACGCCTCGACGATCTGATTTCTCGGCTGCTGGAATTCACGCGTCTCGACCATGATCAGCTGGAACGAATCCCGGTGGATCTGGTTGGGTTGACAGAAGAAATCGTCGCGGATGCGGCGTTTGAGAATACCGGCGCCGAGCTGCACTTCGATCGGCCGAAGGCCGGTGAGATCTGTGTCCTCGGTGATGCAGGACAACTGCGGGCGGCGATCGACAATGTCATCCGTAATGCTGTGTTCTTCAGCGGCTCCGACACAACTGTCGAGATTGAGGTCGACCGAGAGGATGACCTCGCCCGGGTTCGAGTGGCCGATCGTGGACCCGGTGTTCCGGAGGTGGACCTTTCGAGGATTTTCGAGGTCTTTTACCGGATCGAGGATGCCCGAGATCGGGGCCGCGGCGGGGCAGGACTGGGCTTGGCGATTGCCGCGAGGGCGGTACGTCTCCACGGGGGAACGATCACGGCTCGGAATCGGGACGGTGGAGGCCTGATCATCGAGATCGATCTCCCATGCGCCTGATCTGAGAGCTGGGAGCTCAGGCGCATGCAAAATCCAGGAAAGACATCGATGCAGCCAGTACAAGAAGACAAATGAACCGGTTGTCGAAAAGACCCCAACGCGAACTTCGGCGTTGAACGTTGGACGTTGAGCGTTGGACGTTCAGCCCCGCCAGGCCAACTACTCGTCGCTCGTCCCTATCGCCTGTGAAGCTTCGACTCCGGAGTCTACGGCCTCGTAGTTCAGCTCGCTCCCGCGCATCGAATGGGGGATCAGGTAGACGATGGTCATCACCGCAGCGGCTGCGACGACGAGGATGCGTCCGATCCACTCCTTCTTGATCGGTTTGAAGCCGATAGTCGAGCAGGCGAGGATCCAGACGATCCACATGATCAGGACCTTGTTGTCAGTCAGGTCGCCTCCGAACGGCCAACCGGTCCAGTAGGCGCCGAAGGCGTATTTCTGAACGATCGGCCCCAGAACCATGCCGCCTACCGTCATGCCGATCAGCGTTGTCCAGGCGCTCCAGCGCATCCCCGAAGGGGCGAATATCGCGGACAGACCGGTTCTGATACCGAACAAGACCGCGAAGAACATCAAGAAGATGTGTGGGATCAAAACCGTTGCGGGGACGGGGTCCTTATAGCGGAGGATGACCGTGTCTTCGTCGCCGGAAGGCAGGCGGACCGCGCCCTCGGGAGTCTGGAGGGTCACCGAATACTCGATCTTTCCGGCCGCGACCTGACGGGGAAGGTCACCGGCAAGAATGCCTTCGCTACTGGTCATCGGAACCGGCGAGAAGTCTTCATCAGTCGGATAGCGCCGCCATTCGATGACCGCCGAGGTCTCTCCGCCTGGATCCGGAATTCTGACTTGAGCGGGCGTCGTCGTAATGCCGCTGCGCACAAGGCGATAGGTATGAGTGGCTCCGGCAGCCTCAAAGGAGCCCCGTTTGGGATGGGTGGGGCCGGTCATACGTTGGTAGATCACCGAGGCAGCCATCAGGAAGACCGCGAGAACCCAGATGACAATCTTGAGCCAAATGGGGGTTTTTCCAGCTTTTCGTTTCGAGGGACTCATCGTATCTCCATTTCAAAGACAACGGATTCTACACTGTCTGTAATCCGCCTTCGGCGGATTACGTTACACTCCACCGCCGAGGAGGCGTTCATGAGTCACGACGTCAAACACCTGTCCCGTTCCACCCAGGCCATTCATGCAGGCCAGTATGCCGATGAGGCGACTGGAGCGGTGGCGCCGCCGATCTTTCAGACCTCGACCTTTGCGTTCACCGACTGTGCCCAGGGGGCCGGTCGGTTTGCCGGGACTGAGGACGGCTTTATCTATACGCGTATGGGCAACCCGACGATCGCGCGGCTCGAAGAAGCGGTATCGACGCTGGAGTGCGGATACGGCGGATTGGCCACCGGATCGGGCATGGCGGCTCTGACGACCACTTTGTTCGCGGTGCTCAATCAGGGAGACCATTTGGTCGGGACCTCGTCGGTCTACGGGCCTTCTCGGGTAGTGATCGAAAGAGATTTTTCTCGCTTCGGTATTGCTTCAACCTTTGTCGACACTTCCAATCCCGAGGCGGTTCGTGCTGCAATCAGGCCGGAAACCAAACTGGTCTTCATCGAAACTCCGGCCAATCCTACGATCGTCCTGACCGACATCACGGCGATCGTCGAGATTGCTCACGAGCACGGCGTCCTGGTGCTGGTTGACAACACATTTGCATCGCCGATCTTGCAGCGGCCTTTGGAACTCGGCGCCGATATCGTGATGCACTCGATGACCAAGTTCATCAACGGTCACACCGATGTCGTCGCCGGCATGATCGTGCCCAAGACCGAGGCTCTCTTCAAAAAGATTCGTTCGGTGCACTTCTATGTCGGCGCCTGCATGGACCCTCACCAGGCCTGGCTGGCGCTGCGAGGTTTCAAGACTCTTTCCCTCAGGGTTCTTGCGGCGCAGGAGGGGGCACAGAAACTGGCGCAGTGGCTGGAATACCACGAAAAGGTCGAGTGGGTGCGGTACCCGGGCTTGGCCAGCCATCCCCAGCACGAGTTGTCTCAGCGCCAAATGGACGGTCCGGGCTCGCTGATCTCCTTCGAGGTCAAAGGGGGCCTGGAGGCCGGGGCCAAGCTTCTGAACTCCGTCAAGCTGATGACGCTGGCGGTATCGCTGGGTGGCGTCGAGAGCCTGATTCAGCATCCTCCGAGCATGACCCACGCCACCATGCGGCCGGAAGATCGAATCGAAGCCGGAATCAGTGACGGCCTCGTCAGACTCTCGGTCGGCTGTGAAGACGTCGAGGACCTTATCGCCGACCTGCAGCAGGCGTTTGATCAGGTATGACAGGGCGAAGCCCGGTTCAAGTCTCAAGTCTCAGGTCTCAGGTATCAGGCTTCAAGTCTCAGGTCTCAGTCTTTGGCGATGTAACCTGCGACCTGCGACCTGCAACCTGTGACCTGCAACCTGGAACCTGTAATGTAACCTGTGGCGGTAACAGCAGCAGCGGAGGTCACCATGCGAATCCTGATGGTCACCAGTGAATTCGTGCCCCTGGCCAAGACCGGGGGCCTCGCGGACATGGTCGCCGCTCTCTCGGCGGAATTGGCCCGCATGGGACACGATGTCAGGGTCGTGATGCCGCGGTACTACGGCATCGACATCGAAGGCTGCGAGAAAGTCGCCGGGCCCCTTGGAGTGCCTCTGGGTTTTGGAGAAACGTGGGCGGCCGTCTATGAAACGCGTTCGGGAAGCGCCGACGTACCGGTATACCTGCTGGATCACGAAGGGCTTTTCGGCCGGGACGGCATCTACGGCACTCGGGCGGAACCGGACTTTCCGGACAATGTGCAACGCTTCACCCTGTTATGCCGTGGGGCATTTCAGCTGTGCAAGAGTCTGGGATGGATACCTGAGGTGATTCACGGTCACGATTGGCCGGCCGCCTTGAGTTCGGTCTACCTCAATACCTGGGAACAGATCGGCCCCTTCGAAAAGACCGGAAGCGTGTTGACCATTCACAACCTGGGTTATCAGGGCGTCTATCCCAAGGAAGACATCCACATCACGCAGTTGGATTGGGAGCACTACCACGGTTCGGGCTTCGAGTTCTTCGGCAAGCTCAATCTGCTCAAGGCCGGACTCCGAAACGCCGACATCCTGACCACGGTGTCACCGACCTACGCCCGTGAGATTCAGACTGCCGAACACGGACACCAGTTGAATGGTCTTTTGCGGCACCGGTCCGATGATCTCTTCGGTGTGCTCAACGGCATGGACTACAAGGACTGGAACCCAGAAGAGGACTCGCTCATACCTCAGCAGTATTCAGAGGATTCAATGGCCGGCAAGGCGATCAACAAGGCGGCGCTTCAGAAGGCGTTCGGCTTGCCCAACGACCCAGAGCGTCCAATGATCGGCATCGTGTCCCGCCTGGCGGACCAGAAGGGCTTTGGGGAGCTGTGCGGTCCGACCCACGGCTCGCTGCACGACATCTGCTCGGACTACGAGGTCGATGTTGTCATTCTTGGGACCGGCGATCAGTGGTGTGAGGAGGAGCTGGCTAATCTCGATGCCGCCTTGCCGAATCTGGGAGTCAGACTGGCCTTTGACAACCGTGTGGCACACCTGATCGAAGCGGGCAGCGATTTCTTCTTGATGCCGAGCCATTACGAGCCGTGTGGGCTCAATCAGATGTATTCGCTACGCTACGGGACGCTGCCTATCGTTCATCGAACCGGGGGACTGGCGGATACCGTCGAAAACCTCGATCCGAAAACAGGTGAAGGGACCGGGTTTGTCTTTGATCTCCTGACCCCGCGTGCGATTTACGACACCGTCGGTTGGGCCGTGTGGACCTGGTATAACCGTCGCGAGCTGATCCACACGATGCGCATTCGTGCGATGCAAAAGCGGTTTCTCTGGGAGGACTCGGCAGCACGGTATGAGGAATTCTACCAGTGGGCGATCGATCGTCGAACGGGGCGAGTGCCGAGGACGTGGTAGGGACCTCGCGCGTCGCCCGAAGGGCGATCACGGCGAAGCCGTGGAGGTCGCGAAGCGACCAGCGTGGGCAGGGGACCCGCGCCCAGGCCGAATTTGGAAAACAAGAACACAATTGAACCGCAAAGAACGCGAAGAGCGCAAAGATAGCGCAAAGGAAACACAAAGAAGATAGCCACAAGAAGGCACAAAAAGAGAAGCCAGATGGACTCCTGGGACAGCGTCCTGGAGCGCGGGGCTCCCGCCCCGCATTGTGACGCCTGGCCGGCCTGCCTACATCAAATGTTCAACTAACTCCGCAACAGTCGTCCAGGTCGACTGACCGCGACGCCGGGCCTTGGCATCCCCTGGGATTTCTCGACGACGCATCATCTCCTCGAGGTCTTCTTCGGCGAAGGGGCCTTCGAGGCTGTTCTGCATCATGACGAACCAGCCCGAGGTGGCCGCTTCACCGGGTCGGGGAGCAGGGGCGGAGATCGGGGCGGGAGCGCTGGGCGCCGACTTGCCCCGGAGGACCAGAAACACGGCCAAAGCCGCCAGACCGCCGATGATGAACATCGGTGCCATTGAACGGCCGGCCCGTGCTTCCATGCCGGCGCCACCGAGGCGGTCCGTCAGCAGGCCCATCACATGGCCCGCGGCGCCCTCGGCCAGGAGTTGTCCGTTCTCGTCAAAGAGTTTGAGGTGAGGAATGGACTGGAGCCGGTACTGGGCAGCCACGGCGGAGTCCCAGTTGATGATGTCGACCTTTCTGATGGTCAGGACGTCGGGGTTGGCGGTGGCCAGGCGGTCCAGCTTGGGGGCGAGAGAACGGCAGGGACCGCACCAGTCGGCGTAGAAATCAATGAGGGTCAGCTTGCCGGGAACCAGGGCCGTGGTGATATCGACACGGTCTCCGTGGGTGATGGTCTGAATATCCTGGGCGGCGCCCATGGCCGCAGCACATGACAGTACAATCGCGATGAGCGTCACCAGAATATGGTTCTGAACGGTGGTCGGTGTCATTGATTTCCTTTCGTGCTGCCTGTTTTCTTCAAGGTCTCCATCCGAAATTCCTTGCTCCCGGCAAAAGCGACGGCGATTCGGTTTCGGGAAATGCCTTGGTTCATACGATCAAGCCAGTGTTGCACCTCGGCATCAGCCGGGGCCCGGCTCAGCATATCTCGATACAGTGATTTAATGAAGTCCCTGTCGGTACTGCCTGAAATTCTGAAATAGTCGTCGGAGGTTACGGTCTCCAATATTTCCCGCGTTTCCGGCAATCTGAGGACGCGATATCTGGATTGTTTTCTCTGGGCCACGACACCGACGTTGAGTTCGCAGTTCCATTGGGGTGGTAATACGACGAACGCGAGGGTAGCAAGGGTGGCGTGGGATACGATGAGGGGCGCTATCCGCCTGTGCCGAGAAAAGAGGACCATCCACATCGCCCCAAGAATCGTGGTCGAGACAACCAGAATCGCGCAGGGGAGGTGGAGAAGACCGAAGAGCAGGCCTGCGGCTGCGGTCGCGACAACCGGTTTTCGGAGAATCTCGCCGATTACGGGCCGGAAGAACAACTGGAGGAGGCCCTGCTGAAGGGTTGCCCAGACCAGATGTTGGCCGACCCATACCGAAAGGCCCAGGGCGCTCGCCTGAGCGAGTCTCAAGGGGATTTCATCGTACGGCCCCCGGATCGCGACGCTCCATACCAGCAGCCCAACGGCAGGGATGGCGGTTGCGGCGAACGTCTCGAGCCATGCCCGACGGGGTGACCCGACGGGATGCGGCAGGACCCGTTCCAATCCTCCCCGTCGCCTGATCGACGTCACGAAGACAGCGGCCACAACAACGAGGGCGGGGAGCTCGAACAGGGGGCTGGAGAGTCCCCTCAAAACCCACTGGTCGAAGACGAATACACCCAAGAGGACAGCTGCCTCCGCAAGACTGCGTTTCAGACCAATCGACGACCGTTGTTCCACTGGGTGATTCTACACAGTGCGACTAGCTCAGCCATTTGCAGAAAGCCACAAGAAGAATAGCCACAAAAAGGCACGAAAATGCACAAAATGAACGCTCAACGTCCAACGTCCAACGTTCAACTTTGAATGTTGCGCCCTTGGTCGGACAAAAATGAAACGGTAGCAGTCGATGCTTGGGCGTGAAATTTGTCCTTTCCGCCCCGATACCTGAACCGAGACCCCCGGCACCGAACACCGGCCTCCAGATAACCGGTGACCAAACCCGCGAACTTCGATGTTGAGCGTTGGACGTTGAGCGTTGGACGTTCAAACCTTTACATCCAAGCGTCCTCGCGTCACTGCTTCCCAGCTTTTGGTATTTCCCTATGGCTTTCCAAGCGGCAAAGTTCTCAGCCCGTGACCGACGACCACCTCGAGTTGTCGTCGGTTTCGAAGCCGTCGTTGAAGATGCCGTCGAGAGCAAGGGCTGCATCAGGAGGATCTGAGACGACATGGTCCTGCGACAGTTGTCCCTGACTCGTTTTCAGGGTCGTGAACCCGGCCGCCACCAACCGGGCATCACAGGCTGAATCATCGATAGCAATGATATCCTTATTGAAGGCTTTTGGTATGACCTCCAACCTTGGAATCACCTCAACCACTCTCGAGACCGTCCGAAACTGGATGAGCGTCGGCCCAGGCAGAGTTCTGACCATCCTGCTGGGAGTGGTTGCAACAACGGCGGGTGTCGCGACGCTCAACAGAGCGTGTATTGCATTCGAGGTGGCGGGCAGCGTGGCCCTGATCTTCCCGGCTTCGGCGGTCGCGGTCCTCGCGGGCCTGTTCTTCAGGTGGTGGGGTGTCGGCGCGGTCTTCATCGGTTTTTGCCTGACCCCGTGGGGGCTGTCGACGACGCCGGGCCGCATCGCGTTCTTTGCATTCGCGGCAACTCTGCAGGCCGTGATACCCGCCTTGGTGGTGAATCGGCTGCGAGCGAGCGAGTATCGATGCATCCAGTTTTTGGGAGCTGTCGCCATCCTGCCGACCCTGGTGTCGGCGCTCGTGGCCCTGCCGGCGTTGATTCTGTTGAGTCAGCCGCAGATGAGTGTCGGACGGGCTTTCGTTTCCTTTTTTGGCTGGTTTCTCGGTGATCTGGTCGCCGTCATGGTGTTGGCGGTGCCGGTCGTGTTGGCTTTGCGGCCGGACCTCGTGCTGGCTGAAGATTTCGTTCGCTTGTACCGGGGTTGGATCGGATCCCCGGCCACCGTCGCGAAGCCGATGGTGATGATCGGTATCGTCCTGGCTGGAATGGAGCTGACCCTTCGGTTTGCGCTGTTCGGGGTGCACTGGATCGCCGCGTTGCTGTTGATCCCCATCCTGTGGGCGGCGGTCAGGGGAGGGGTGGGAGCGGCGCTGCAGATTAACGCCGTTGCGGGAATTGCCTATGTTATTCAAGTCGTTCGCATTCAGGCACACCAGGAAGGCATGGGATTTTTCGTGGAGTTGTTCTCAAGCTATCTCAACCTGTTGGTCTTCGTGAGTGCTGCCCTGGTCGTTGGCTTGGCGTGGGGCAGGGCCGACACCCTGGTACGCGAATTGGATGAGCACCGCCGGCTGTTGCAGGAGAACTTCGAACGGGTCGTCACAGCTCTTGCGGCGGCCGTCGAAGCCAAGGACCCGTTGACCCAGGGGCATGTGCAGCGGGTTGCCAAATTGGCTGTGGCCGTCGGGAAAGAACTGGGTTTGGTGGGGCCGAGACTGGAGATGCTTCGCTTTGCCGCACTTCTTCATGATGTTGGAAAAATCGGCGTTCCAGAGCATATTCTCAACAAACCCGGTCCTCTTTCCTTGGACGAACGGGAGATCATCGAGCGTCACGTAACGGTCGGTGTGGAGATCATTGAAAGCGTCGATATCCTGGGGCCGGCGATTCCGTTCATCCGGTATCACCAGGAGCGCTGGGACGGAGGCACCGATGCCAGGACCCTCAAGTATCCGGGGTATTTCGGGCTGAAGGG
>JAUWTC010000164.1 GCA_030609785.1 Holophagae bacterium | reverse complement strand
GTTCGGATTGAGCCAGTCGCTCGAGAGATCGGCCGACTCGCTAACCTCGGTAACGCCACCTTGATCGAACAGGTTGAAGACGTCGAGGCGGACGTTCATGTCGACGTTGCCCACCTGGAAGTCATACTTGATCATGCCGTCAAGGCCGTAGATGTCGTCGGTCCTGCCGTAGGCGCCACGAGGCGCCGGTACGCCACCGTCGAAGAACGAGGCCACGCCGTAGTCGGAGGCCCAGTTGCTCCAGTCGGGGTAAATACCCTGGGCACTGATGGGACGACCAGAAGCATAGTACACGTTACCGCCCAGCTGCAGGCCCATGTCAAAGGCGTACACGCCGAAGGCCTTGAAGTTGTGGCGGCGATCGTTGGGCAAATTGCCGTAGGAGTTCTCCGTCAGGCCGGGGTAGTCGAAGAGCTGGGTGATGCCGCCGTCGGATTGGCCGATGGTGGAATCAACGAAACCCTCGTAGTTGCCGTAGCTATGGGACCAAGAATAAATGAGGTTGAGCATCCAGTTGTCGGCAAAGCGACGCTTGGCAGTGAGCTCAACGGCGTAGTAATTACGCTCGGCCGCGGGGTATCCGAGATCCTCGGCGGAGAAGAAGTATTCCTCTACCACACCATCGCCGTCCGCGTCGTAAGAGGCGGTGACGTTCTCACCCGGGTTGGCGAGAATACCCCACCAGGCGTGGATGTCGATGCCCTCAATGTCATACATGGCCCAGTCGCCACCGATATCCTCGATGACGGTCGAGAAATCGCGCATGACTCCGCGGACGCCCGCGGACCAGTTGTCACCCAGCATCTGCTCATAGCCGATGATGAACTCATCCTGCGCCATGGGCTTGAGATTCTTGTCCGCCACCTGACGGACATCCGGCACCAAGCCGTCGGAATAGACGCGCTGGTCGTCGAGCGGGTTGCCGGTGTCCATGTTGATAGGCGAGCCGTCGGGGTTATAGCCGTCGACGGTGAACCAATCAGCGATGTAAAGTTCCACGCCGGCCATGCGGATGTTGGTGTTGGAGGCGATGGGCAGGTGGTATCTGCCGTATGAACCGTAAAGCTTCGAGCGGCCCTCGCCGGAGGGATCCCAAATGATGCCGAGGCGCGGCGCGTATTGGTCATTGATCTTGATGAAGGTTTCGCCGTTGATGTTCTCGTTCTCGTACTGCTCCCAGCGGACACCCAGGTTCACCGTCAAGTTGGGTGTAACCGCCCAGCTGTCCTGAATGTAGGCAGCGTTCGAGTAGACATTGAAGTCGCCTGCGGTGTTGTATACACGGTAGTCGACGATCATCTGTTCGTCGGCAAGTTCCGCGAAACGGCCATCGTTCAGGAAGTAGCTGATGCGGTAGCCACCAGAGTACTCCTTGTTGTCATCGGACCAGTTGCTCTCATAGTCGATACCGCCTCGGAGGCTGTGGTTGCTCAGGTAGAAATCGGCATCCAGGCGGTAGGCCTCACGTTCGTCCGAAGAATAGCCGCGGGCCCAGTTGGTCCACCCGGGGAAACGCTCGTAGGAACCCGAGGTGTAGTTGTGGGCGTAGGGGAAAATATCGCCGGTAGCTTCGTCGGAACGATCGAAGTTGTTGGCGCCGTACTGGCCCGAGAGCAGGAAGTTCTCGGTGAAGATACCGGTGTACTTGAAGATGTAGTTCTCGCCGCCACGGGAACGCTCACCACTGGAAAGCATGTCCGTACCGATGATCGGCACGCCCGAGGAATCGTCAATTACATAGAGACTGTCTTCGATGGTGGTTTCGTCGGTGAGGTAGGTTGCCTCGAAGCGGTGGCTGGGAGTGAAGTTGATGTCAAACTTGGCGCCATAATAGGGCTCGGCGCCAACTTCGCGCTTGGCGGTGGTCGCGGAGTTCACCAGGTAATCGGTGTCGCGGTACTGCACGAAACCGAAGAAGAACATCTTGTCCTTCCAGAGTGCGCCGCCGAGGGAAGCGTTGGCATCGAGGACTTCGCTCTCTTCCAACTGGTTGTACGCCGTATAGGTGTCAGCCTTTTGCTCCTGCAGGCTCTCGGGCGCGTAAAAAATTCCGAGGGATCCGTGGAGGGTGTTCGACCCGGACTTGGTCACCATGTTGACCACGCCACCGGTCGAACGACCGAACTCGGCCTCGTAACCACCAGTTTTGACCTGAATCTCTTCGACGAACTGCATCGGCACCCAGGAGGAGCCCACGCCGGTGCGGAAATTGGTGATGTTGAGGCCGTTGATCTGGTAGGAATTCTCGGCCACGGAAGCACCACTCATTGAGACCAGGCTCTGGCCGTAGGTGCCGTCACCGGCGCCGTTGAAAGCCGAGTCACCCCCGACGGTGGAGGGCGCCAGCATTGCAATGCGCTGGGTGTCCTGAATCACAGGGATCTTGGAGTTGATCTCGTCGGCACCAACGGTGATACCGCTGACGGTCGAGGTCACGTCAACCTGCGGGGCTTCGCCGGTGACTTCGATGACGTCGGTGATGGCGCCGAGGGCCATGTCCACGTTGACGAAATTGGTGCCACCAAGGGTGACGCGTACAGCACTCTTGTGGGTCTGGAATCCGTCAAGGGTCGACGTCATGGTGTAACTTCCCGGGGGGAGAGCCGCGAAACGGAACGTGCCCTTCCCATCGGTGATGGACGTACGATCCATGCCGGTCATCTCGTTCTCGACCGTGACGGTCACACCAGGCAGTGCCGCCCCGTCGGGGTCAACAAGTGTTCCACGGATTTCACCCGTGGTCTCCTGGGCGTATGCCGCGCCAGCGATCAGCGCGGCAAACATAAAGACGAAAATCACTTTTCTCATTCGAAACCTCCTGTTTCCTCGTTAAAAGATAAAAACGAAAAACACTCAAATAACAGACTTGCTTTCCCGGCCCTGTCCTCCCTTCAATGGTGCCCGGCCATCAAAGGCAACACCGGGCCGCTCAAGCTCTGATACCTACGTTACCAACCGACACTGACCGGCTGCTAGGGCCGCAGGATACCACAGCAGAATTAAGCAACCGTCGTGCCAATGTCCTGAGGCGCTGTCTCGTTTCACGGCCTTACATCCCACGATCCTCCGGAAGAGGGCTTGTCTCAACGCCGGCCGGACAGAAAACCTTGTGTCGCCATGCTTTCTCAGGTACCTCGTATCAGGATCGACGGGAGCCCCGTCGGTTCCGGTCTGAGGTTTCTTGCGAAGGCCGGCAATTTGGCCGACGGTGACATCAGCTGTCCGGTTTTTCGTTCAATCTGGGATCATGAAAACCGGAATTCCGGACATTTTGTGCCCCTGAGGCCCCTCGGATTTTATCAGGAACTCGTTGGCGCCCACGGCTTCTCGTGCGCTACACTCTCCCCGGAGGTATGACCGTGACTCGTTTTTTCGCCATCATCATGCTCGCACTGGCACTGGGCGCACCCGGAACCACCATGGCTTTGGAAGCCGAACAGGAAGCGTCCCCGGAGTCCCCGGAGATTGCACCCATCGGAGGCCTGAGTTTCCGTGACGAAATTGAGTTGACCGTCGTCAACGTCATCGCCTATGTCACCGACAAGAAAGGTCACCCGATCACAGATCTGACCAAGGACGACTTCCGGCTCTTGCATGACGGCAAGGCACGAGAGATATCCCACTTCAAGCTCTACACCCAGGAGGTCTTCAACTCACGCCTCGAAGCGCCGGTCGAGCCCGATCCCCCTCCAACGTCGGCTGATGCCGAAACGCAACCGCAGCCGGATGAAGAGCCGGTTTACATCGTACTGTTCATCGACCACGAGAACCTCCACCCCCTCGACCGGAACCGCGTGCTCGCCCGCGCCAACGAGTTCGTGCGGGAAAACCTGCATCCTCCGGTCCAGATGATGGTCGCCACCTTCGAGAAAAGTCTGAAGATCATCCAGCCCTTCACCGATGAAAGAGAACTGATTCTCCAGTCACTCCGCGCCCAGAGAATGAAGACTGGTGGCCGGATCAGCCGTGACCAGGATCGCAAGAGGATCCTCGACAAGATGCGCCGATACAAACAAGACGCAGGGGCCAGCCAGGTCAACGAGGCACGAACTCTGTGGGGTCAGATCATCGGAGCGGCCGAGGAGGAGGCCACCAATCTGATGTTCACGCTGCACTCCCTGAGGGCCACGGTTTCGATGATGGCCGGTCTGCCAGGAAAAAAGTCCATCGTCTACATCTCCAACGGACTTCCGATGGTCGCCGGCATGGAGCTGGTCTACGCCTATTCCAACACCTTCAATGACCCGTCGATGATGACCCAGATGAGCCGTTGGGATCAGTCGCGGAATTTCCAGGCCCTGACCTCCGCGGCCAACTCCCAGGACGTCACCTTCTACACCATCGGCGCCGGAGGCTTGAAACACGGCTCCGTAGCCACGGCCGAGTACGCCGGACCCCAGGACAACGTCGCCGTCGGCGTCGGCCAGGAGAACTTCCTCGACAGCCTGCGGTTCATGGCCTCCAACACCGGAGGCCAGGCCATCGTCAACACCAACGATTTCTCCAAGGCCTTCGATCGCATCTCGACCGATCTCTTCACCTACTATTCGTTGGGCTACGCCCTCAACGTCACCGGGGGCGACAAGGTTCACCGCATCAAGATCGAACTCCCGGGCCATCCTGAATATGACCTTCGCTACCGCAGGCGCTTCGTCGAAAAGAGCCTGGAAACCCAGGTTCAGGACAAAGTGATGACCAGCCTGCTCTTCCCCGTCGAAGAAAACCCGCTGGACATCAAGGTCAAAGCCGGCGCCCCGGCGCCAGCCTCCAAACATCGCTGGACCCTGCCGATCCAAGTCACCTTCCCTCTCAAACAACTGGCCCTGTTGCCCGAGGGCGAGGACTACGTCGGTCGGGCAGTGCTGTTCGTTGCGGCACGCGACAGCGAGGGTGGCCAGTCGGATCTGGTCCGCCAACAACACGAGGTTCGTATTGCGGCCACGGACTACGCCAAACTGGAGCATGAGAAATGGATGATCTCGGCCAGCCTTCTGATGGAAAGCGGCAGTTATACCGTCTCGGTCGGCCTGATGGACCAGGTGACGCGCCAAGCCTCATTCGCTCAGTTGAAGACCTTCATCGAAGAGGCGGCGGAGTAGAAGTAGGGCCGAAGCCCGAAACTCGATGCGACCAAGACAAGAAGACAATTGAACCGCAAAGACACGAAGGCCGCAAAGGGAACGCAAAGAAAGTACTGAAATATATACCCTTGGCGCTCTTTGCGTCTTGGCGGTTCAAAACTAGACCATGGGTTCATCGGTGGCAGTCCGACATTCCGGATATTTTTGCAAACGGCTCAGCTGATAGCTGATAACTCCCTACCACCTATAGGCCAAGCCGAGTCTTATCTCCAGGGGTCTTTGCACGATCAACGGCTCGCGCCAGGTGCCGGCGGTGTGCTGTTCGTCCAGATCGAGACCACTGATCTGGGTCTCATCGAGCACTGTCCAGCGCTCGTCCAGCCTGACGGCCCTCTGTGAATCCAGAAGATTGCTCAGTTCAGCGAAGGCTTCAAGCCGGCCCTTGCCGAGGGCGAAGGGCCACGACCCGACGATATCCAATCGCCACAGCTCAGGGGTTCGGCCGCCCGAACCCCTGCTGTCGGTGAACCGGCGATCAAGCCCAAGGCCGTCGGCCAGCGCCCCCAACCGCGACACCGGCGCTCCCGACCGGTAGGTCAAACGACCGCCCACCGACGGGCCGGCGGCAAAGAGCCACGAACCCCCCACCTCGAGATGCCACCGGCGATCGTCAGGCAAGGGTCCCCATGCGCCCTCCAGGGCTGCCGGAGACAGGACGTCGGCCAGATACTCCCGGTCAAGATCAGCCGGATCGACATCCGGGGGACCGGGCCAAGCGCCCCGGCTCTGACGCCACCCCACGAGCACCTCCGCCTGCCAGCCGTTGGCCAGCCGCTTGCGAACCCAGGCCCAGGTTTCGAAAACTTCACTGTCAAGACGCTCGGGCCAGGCTTCGCCCGAGGGTGTGTCCAGAAGGAAGGTACGACCACCGTCTTCAGTCAGAATCGCCAGATTGCCCTCAGATCGCCGGAAGGCGCCCGCTGCCCCGGCCACAAGATGGGACAAAAACTCGTACTCCACGCCAAGCACGGTCTCGTCGATGACGGACGGTTCGAGATCGGAAGCCACGCTGATGGGGCCAGGCGACCTTTCCCTCAAGGCTCCGTCATCGTCGATGAAGATTGTTTCGATGTCCAGAGCGCC
>JAUWTC010000339.1 GCA_030609785.1 Holophagae bacterium | reverse complement strand
CAGTCGGCCGACGCCGAGCAGGTCGGGACTGGTGGTGACGACCAGGGCCTCATCGCGGTCGAGGCGCTCGTCGGCCAGGACTTTCTCGGCGATAGGATTGAGTCGAGGGTCGGTGAGCCTCAGCCTCTCAACTGCCATCAGTCCCTCGCTATTTCAGTTGGAGGGACGAAAGAAAGTCTGCATTGCTCTTGAATTCGCCGACTTTCTGCAACAGCAGTTCCATCGCCGACGCGGGCGAGAGCGTCGAGAGCGCTCGGCGCATCAGGTACATCTTTTCGACCTGCTCCTTCGGATAGAGCTTCTCTTCCTTGCGGGTTCCCGACTGCGGGATGTTGATGCAGGGGAAGATCCTTTTTTCGAAAAGCTTCCGGTCGAGGACCAGTTCCATATTGCCGGTGCCCTTGAACTCCTGGAAGATCACCTCGTCCATCCGTGAGCCGGTGTCGATCAGGCAGGTGGCCACCATGGTCAGGCTTCCGCCGTCCTCGACGTTGCGGGCCGCTCCGAAGTGGCGCCGCGGGCGCTCCATCGTCCGGGCGTCGATACCTCCCGAGAGGATTCTCCCGGAGCCCTTTTGCATGTTGTTGTAGGCTCGGGACATCCGGGTCAAGCTATCCATGAAGACGACGACGTCCCGGCCCATTTCGACCAGCCGACGTGCCCTTTCCAGGACCATTTCCGAGAGCCGCACATGGCTCTCGATCGATTGGTCTGAGGATGAGGCGAAGACTTCGCCGCGGATGATACTCCGCCGCCACTCGGTCACCTCTTCGGGACGTTCGTCGACCAACAGTACGAAGATCTCGGTCTCCGGATGGTTGACGGCAATAGCATGGGCCATTTGCTGGAGGAGGGTAGTCTTTCCGGCCTTGGGGGGAGAAACGATCAGACAGCGCTGTCCCTTGCCCAGGGGGGCGACCAATTCCGAAACGCGGGTTTCCAGGATACCCGGTTCGGTTTCCAGGCGAAAACGCTCGAGTGGATCAATCGAAATGAGCTCGGAAAATGGAACGGCCATTTCACGATACTCTTCCGGGGGCATACCCTCGATTGACGTGATTTCAGTCAGTCTGGGACGGTCGCCGCCACTTTTTGCCTGACCCTCGATCCGAACGCCGCTTTCCAGACGGTACCTCTGGATGACTTCCCGGGGGGCGATGGGCGCATTTCGCGACGGCTCAAAACCGGACGTGGACTCGACCAGCAAGGGCTGGCCCTGGTCGCGGATCCACAAGAAGCCCTCGACCGGAATCAGGGGGCCGCCACCGCCACCGCCACCCGAGCCTTTGCGCCGTCGCCGTGGTCGCCGTCGCCGGCGTTTCGGCCGTGAGTCGTCACCCTTGAACTGGCCTCCCTCTCCCGAGGGCGGGCTCGTATCCTGGTTGTTGGGCGCAGGTTTGACGTCACTGTCGCCGTTGGTTTTAGGTTTTTCAGATTCGCTCATTCCACATCCTCATCGTTCGACAGACGAGATCGGCCCGTTCCGGGCCGGAGCCGCCTTGCAGGTGAGCGCCCGATGCGCGTCCATTCCAAAACTGCAGGGAAGCTGCCGATCGGGGTGCGCGCGAACCGTCGCCGCGCTTCGAACCTCCGAACAACGAGTCAAGCCTACGACGTTTGTCGGTTTGGTGCAAGCGCTGAATTGCTATCGGCTCTGAGCTGAGCCGTTTGCGAGTTTCAGAAAACGACTCCGATGCGGCCAGGACAAGAAGAAAATTGAATCGCAAAGACGCAAAGATCGCAAAGGAGGCGCAAAGAAGGTGTTGAAATTAAAACCCTTAGCGCTCTTTGCGTCTTGGCGGTTCAAAACTAGACCATGGGTTCATCGGTGGCAGCTCGCTATTTTCGGGAATTATTGCAGGCGCCTGACCTGACAGCTGACCGCTCCTGATCTAGGATATTGAAATGAACGAGGCTCTTTTCGATCGGGAGCCGGTGCTGGCGGTGTGCGGCTGGAGCGGCTCCGGGAAAACCACGGCGCTGGAAAAGGCCATTGCTCTCCTCACCGAGCGGGGTCTTCGGGTTGCGGTCGTCAAGCATGATGCCCACGGCATAGTTGTCGACCGTGAGGGCAAGGACTCGGCCCGCCTTTTCGCCGCCGGCGCCGATGTTCACCTGCATGCGCCGGAAGAACAGATGTGGCGATTGCGGCGCAGACCTGAGGACAGCCTTGAACGGACGATCTCCAGCCTGCTGGCCACGCATGACCTGGTATTGGTCGAGGGCCACAAAGAGACGCCACTCCCCAAGATCTGGTGTCACAGTGAAGGTGAAGAAGCGGTGCCTGCCGGCATTTCCGGTGTCAAGGCGACGCTGCCCTGGGACGGGGACCGGGCGGCAGTGCTGGTGTCAATCGCCGAGAAGCGGATCCGGGAAGCTGTGGCAGGCCGGTCGCTCTTCGGCGGTGTTTTGATTGGTGGCGAAAGTCGCCGAATGGGTTCGCCCAAGCATATCCTCAGGGTCGGTAGCCGGAGCCTGCTTTCCATGGTGGCGGCTGTTCTTCGTTCTCAGACCGAGCGGATTGTGGTCTTGGGGCGAGGCGACACCCCCGATGATGCGGGCCCCTTGGATCAACTCGGAGACGCGCCCGGTTCGGGACAAGGCCCGCTGGCCGGGCTGCTGACGGCCTTTCGTTGGGCGCCCAGGGTGTGCTGGGTCGTCGGCGCCTGCGACATGCCGGGCATCAGTGTCGAGGCCCTCGCATGGCTGGTCGACCAGAGGCGGCCGGGGTGTTGGGCCGTCATCCCGCGAGATGCCGAGGGGCGGATGCAACCGACTCTGGCTCTGTATGAGCCTCAGGCGGGTGCGTTGATCGACACGCTGGTTGCACGAGGATTGAGGGCGCCTCGGGCCCTGGCCCAGTGGTCTGAAATTCACACGCCGACGATCCCCGACCCGCTGAGCCAAGCCTGGCTCAACGTCAACACTCCCGAGGAACTCCAGGCATTTCGCGAAAGGTCGGGGAGCTACTGACTAGGAGGGTGTAGGGCATTGACGGCGGATGAATTTCGGAGGGTCGTAAAGTGCCATTTGAGGCGCATTCGAGACGCTGTACTCACCGTACGGGACGAGAATCCAACGAAAAAGGGCCTTTACGACACCCGAAAGGCGACGCTGGTTCAATGCCCTATACCCTCCTGGGGTCGAAATGGTTGGCAATCCGATGGACCAGGCTTCGGGCAACCTCGACCTTGGTCATGGTGGGCCAGGCCTCGGACCCTTCGTGGGTGATCAGGTGCACGGTGTTTGTGTCACCGCCGAACACGCCGGATTTCAGGGATACGTCGTTGGCGACGATCCAGTCACATCCCTTTCGCCGTCGCTTGTCGGTAGCGTTTTCGACCAATTTGTCGGTTTCGGCGGCGAAACCGATGATCAGCGCCGGTCGGGAGTCCGAAGTTGCCGAGAGCGTCGCCAGGATGTCCGGGTTCTCGATCAGAGAAATCGTCGGCTGTTGGCCGGCGTGTTTCTTGATCTTCATAGAGTGTCGGTGGTCGATGCGCCAGTCGGCCACGGCCGCAGCGCACACGGCGATATCCGCTGGGAGGACCTTCAAAACAGCGGCCAACATCTCCTCGGCGGTCTCCACTCTGACGACCTCGATGCCTGGCGGGTCCAAGAGGGCGCAGGGGCCGGTGATCAGGGTAGTCCTGGCACCCTCGGCCGCCAGTGCCGCGGCCACAGCGAAGCCTTGCTTCCCTGAAGACCGGTTGGCCAGGTAGCGCACAGGGTCGATCGGCTCGTGGGTCGGACCGGCCGTGACCAGGGCGTGCAGGCCCTCGAGTGCACCCGAACTCCCGAGGGCGATGTTGATCGCTTCGAGGATTTCCGGTGGCTCGACCATTCGACCGGCACCAAAATCGCCGCAAGCCAGTTCGCCCTCTCCGGGGCCCACCTGAAAAACGCCGCGGGAACGGAGGAGGTCCATGTTGGAAACAGTCGCCGGGTTCTCCCACATGGCGGTGTTCATCGCGGGCGCCACCAGAATCTGTGCCGTTGAGGCCAGGAGGACCGTTGAGGCCGGATCATCGGCAAGGCCGTGGGCCAT
>JAUWTC010000448.1 GCA_030609785.1 Holophagae bacterium | reverse complement strand
GCAAGGTCGGCGCCTTCGAGGGCGCCGCTTACGCCGCGAACGGCCTCTACCGACCGACCCTCGACTGCCTGATGTTCTCCCGCGGCATCCAGCCCTTCTGCCCCGTCTGCCGCCGTGCGGTCGCCGAAATGGTTCGGAGATACGCTGGAAAGCTGGGACGCCACACTTCCGCCACAATCGAGTGAGAAGATTGTCCGGGGAATGACCGTGATCCGACTGTCGTTGTTATCTGTTGAAGCGACTGAGACGGTGTCCGGTGTACTGTCTCGGTCTCCTACCGGAGGTTAGCCATGGGCACGTCGCCCCTTCATCTCGATCTGACACTCAAGCCTCGGACCCGGTTCGACGCTATCAATGTGGTGAAAATGGTCGACGATCAATTCGGGAACGTACTCGATGCCCATCGGCGGGTACTCTATTGTTCCCACCACACAACCGCCGGTTTCTTCGATGCGCATACCGCCAGGCGTTTTCGGCATCAACGGGACCGGATGGAGCCCTTTGTCAACTCCTTCCGCAGTCTCTTTCCTCAACACGCCGGCTATCGGCACGACGCCATGGAACTGCGCAGCGAGTTGACCGAAGACCAGCGAAAGGTCGAGCCTCCAAACGCCGACGCCCACCTGGCCTTCATAGGCGCAGGCTTGAAGAACTGCGTGACCTACGACCACAATCCGAACGATCCCGTGTATTTCATGGAACTCGACGGCGAACACCAGGGCCGATTCCGTAGTCGGACAGCCACCCTGCTGGCCTACGACCGAGAGGCATGCGTCACCACTCAGAACTTCACCGTTCCGGTCGCTCATCACACTATCGCGTCGGTCAACATCGCCGATCCCCGTCTCGGCCTTTTTCAACAGATCGAGGAACTGATTGCCTGTCACGGGTTCCCCTATGGTCGCATCGACATCGCCTTGGCTGGTGGCGAACAGGAATCTGCAGTCACCGTCAACGAATTCGAGACGCTGCTGATGCGCCACGACCTCGAGGAAGTTCTGCGAGATCCGCTGAGGTTCGTGATGCGTCAGGGTCGACGAGCCCTGGCCGACCCCAGAGCGGTTCCCGCCAAGAGCCGTGGCTACGCCAAATACGACGTCGTCCAGATCATCAACCTGATGATGGACGCGCTCGGATTGTCCCAAAGCGCCGTCGAGCGGCTTGTCGCCCGATTGATGGGCTACCCTGCCCAGCGACTGCTCCGATTCAAACGGTCCATCAGCTTCCCCATTGCCCCAGGCGCCGATGGCCATCCTCAGATAATTCGAGGCCGTTACCAAAGCCCAATCCTGATCCAGTGGCGGGCCGCGCCCGGGCACCACCGCGAACTGACACTGCGCCTGACTCGATTCCGGGGAGCCGATGCTGTAACATTACCCCTGAAATGACCAATCAGCAACGGTGGCGGCCGACTGCCAAAAACAACCCAAAACCGAAGAGCGACGGCCGGGGCCTCGTGACTGGGATCCTCTTTTTCCTGACCGAGGTGATCGTCATTTCAGGAGCCTATAGCCCTTTCCGAATGCCGAAGATGGCTTTGGCTCTGGTCGGGCTCGCCGTCTTGGCCGGCAGTTGGTCTGCCTTTCGACTGTGGCACGGCCGGCTGGAAATCCCGATCAGCCCCCTGGTCAAGGTCTTGGCGGCCCTCCCGGTCCTTCAAGCCCTATCGGCTTTCTGGGCACAGGCCCCGGAGCTGGCCCTCCGAAAGGCCTTCGTCTCGGCGATTTGGGTGGCGGCGGCCCTGTGGTTTTCGTCATTCGACACCGAAGAACGGCGCAGGGTTCTCCATTGGGGGGTCTGGGGGGTGGTCATCTCCGGCGTCGTCCTATTGGGCCAGCTGAGCAATTTTGACCACGTCGCGGTAAGGGGCGTCGGTTCAGGGGACCGCCTGACACTGACCGGTCTGGCGGGCAACCCTTCAGACCTTGCGATGGCCGCCCTGTTGTTCTTGCCCCTGCTGCTACCGAAAGCTCTGGCGCAACCCAAAAAATGGAATCGGTGGCTGTTGCCTGGCTTCCTCGCCGTGACAGCCGCACTGACGCAGGCCCTGACCGGCCTCGTGGCCATCGGCCTTATGGGCCTGGGATGCATCGCGCTGATGCGTTCGAAGAAAGCCTGGGGCCTCGCCCTGATCTTGTCGGTCGTCGCCGCCTTGGCCATCTCTGCAAGTCCCCTCCGCTCAAGGATCCAGGCGGAATGGATTCAATTGAGGCAGGGCAACTGGTACAACCTCCTTTCGGCCAGGCAGGATGGGTGGACGGCGGCCCTGACGATGATCAAACACTCCCCGATTTTGGGGGTCGGGGCCGGGCAATTCTCCCGCGAATTCTACCCGGCCAGAGAGACGTGGCTGGACCAACGCCAGGCCGTCGGCAGACGCGGTGAGTTGGCGACACACTTTGAGTGGGCCCACAACGATCCACTCCAGCTGACCTCTGAACTCGGACTGATCGGCGTTGTCTGGATGGTGTTCTTCGTCGTGGCTATGGCCCGATCCGGCCCGCCCGGAGACCCCGTTGTTGTCCTCAGCGCCCTCGTTTGGGCACCGTTCCTCTGCCTCCACTACCCGACACATCTGGCGATCGGCTTATTCCCTGGAGTCCTGGTGCTGGCTCACCGACTCAAGGATGCACCTCGAAAATCTGT
>JAUWTC010000215.1 GCA_030609785.1 Holophagae bacterium | reverse complement strand
ATGTCGCAAAGCGAAACGAGGCACCCTTGGATGCGGTCGGTGATCCCGTTGGAGTCACTCCGCTGCAGAATCTTCAGGGTCCGCAGGGGTGGGTTTGTCGCCTGAATCCTCGGCGCTCTTTTCGGGTTCTTGTCCTATGATTCGATCGAAGGCTGTCAGTCCGCCCAACGCTCCGAGGCCCATCGTCTCGACCGCGGTGCTGGGAACGATGATCATCGAACCCTTCTTGCGCAGGCCCTCGTAGACCATGTTCATCGCTCGCAAGTGCAGGGCCGAGGGGTTGTCCTTGTAGTACTCGGAGGCAGCGGCAAACTTCTCGGCGATCTCCGTCTCGGCGGTCGAGAGGATGATTCTGGACTGTCGTTCGCGTTCCGCCTGAGCTTGGCGGCTCATCGCGTCCTCCAGGCCTTTGGGAATGATGACGTCACGAATCTCGACGGACTGGACGGTGATGCCCCAGGCATTGGTCTTGGCGTCGAGCACCTGCTGAATCTCGCGGCCCAATTGATCGCGCTGAGACAACATTTCGGCCAGCTCGTGTTTGCCGATGGCGTCGCGAAGGCCGGTCTGGGCCGAGAGGGAGATGGCATTTTCGAAATTCGCCACCTCGAGCACAGCCTTCTGCGCATCCCAGACCATCCAGAAGGCGATTGCGTCGACGTTGACGGGCACGGTGTCCTTGGTCAGGGTGGTCTCCGCATTGAAGTCGGTGACGCGGATGCGCTGGTCGACGTAGTTGGCGACCTTGTCGATCACCGGCAGGAGAATGAAGACCCCTGAACCGCGGAGCCGGAGGAATCGCCCGAAGCGCAAGAGCACAGCCTTTTCCCACTGGTAGGCAACTTGAAAGCTGGGGGCCGCGAGCCCGGCGACAACGACGGCCGTAACCAGAATCCAGCTCTCGGGTCGGTGCCTGAGAAAGGTGAGGATCGCGGCGACCGTTGTCAAGATGACGACCGCCTCCCAAACCTGGGATATTCGAAGCAAGATTGCCATCCCAAGGGCGGTGACGACCATCGTGTAGACGACCTCCAGATCGAAACCGAAGGCGGCCAGATGGGACACCATGCCGGCGAGACAGAGCACGATGAGGATCAGTGCGTTGATCGATCCGAATCGGAAGTCCGCGTGGAATCCGATGGCGAATTTTTCCAGAGCCGCCAGTTTCAGTTCCTTATGGGTTGCCATGATTGCCTCCTTCATCAGCGGGTCTTTTTTCGTTGAGATGGTTGAGGATGTCGTCAAGGGTGAAGCCGTTGGACGAGGCTCGAGAGAGCGTTTCCCGGCAGATCAGGTCGAGTAGACGGCGGCGTTCGACCTCGTCCCGCTGGATTTCGAGCCGGCCGACGAAGGTGCCGGAACCCATCTGGGTCTCCACCAGACCTGTCAGTTCCAGTTCGGTATAGGCTCGGCTTACCGTGTTGGGGTTGATCGAGAGGTCGACTGCCATCTGCCGGACGGTCGGCAGACGATCACCGGAGCTGATGGCCCCGGTGGCGATGGCGCTCTTGACCTGGTCGATGACCTGCCGATAAAACGGGACACCACTTTTGAGATCGAGTGCGAAATGGACTGGCAAGGACGCTTCCTTTCGTCGATGTTCTAATTAATGTCCTAGTTCATTAATACATTCTAGTGGCGACTTTGTCAAGAGGGGGATTCAGGGCTACTCAGCAGTGGTGGGCTAGCAGTAAGAAAAAAGGAAATTTGTATTTTCTTGCGCGAGGAGTGTTTTGGGCGGCACCTCTCGGGTGCAAACGACAACGTCACGATTCGCAATGGGACGGTGCGTGGCGCTGGCAGCGTTTGCATCTGGCTGCGCAATCGAGCCAGGGTGGAGGACGTCTCGGTCTCGGATTGCGGCTTGTGGGGGATCTCCATCAGGGATGCCGGGCACGTCGTTTGCTGCTCTGCCGCGCGGTGTGATTACGACGGGATCAACCTGTCTGGCTTTGGCAGCGTCGCCGATCAGAACACGTCACGAAACAACTCTGGACCGGGCTTCAAGACCGCTCAGGCCGCCGTCCTCATCAACAACACCGCGGTGCAAAACATCGAAGAGGGGTTCGACGTGGACTATAGCTCTACGATGAGCGGCAACACGGCCTTCCTGAATCATGGTGATGGCATCACGGTGAAGCGTGGATCGACCCTGATAGGCAACAGCAGCATGGCCAACGATGGTTGGGGTATCGTGTTCGATACGCTCGACTCGAACTGAATGGCGCCGCTCTTACAGTAGGTGGGGGCGGGTCCCCCGTTTTTCCTTGCAGGTCCGAGGGACATCGGCGAGAATCTCCTTCGGAGGCGAGGCATGAAAAACAAGGGCCGGATCGTAGTGGTATTGATGGTGATGGTGATGGCGTTCGTCGTCGTCTCGGCCCTGACGCTGCGAAGTCGTCTTCGGTGTGGCGGCTTTCCGGGGTCAGGCGTCACGGCCGAGGAGTTGCCGGCGCCGGCTTCAGCGGATACGGTGCGGGTGGCGCTGTGGAATATTCGGAATTTTCCGCTTGATCGTCGGCCGCAGGACCCCGACCTCGGCTACAGCCGGAGGACCAATATCTGTGACCTCCAGGATGTCCTGCGCGGGTTGGATGCCGATGTCATCGGGTTCGAGGAGATCACTGACACTCGGCGGTTTCCGCCAATTCTCAGGCGGGCCGGGGGTAGGCGGCAGTACCGTTTGCGCTTCGGGTCCCATGGCGGCCGACATGGTCAGAAGATTGCCCTGGCGTGGGATGACGACCGCATCGAGATGGTCAGTGAACTCGAAGAAATCGCCGGTGTTGCGGTCACCGAGGGCTACAAACCTGCGCTGGTGGCGACGTTTCGAACACGGCAGGATCCGCCACTTGAATTCACCGTCATCCAGGTGCATCTAGCGGCTGCACCGCGTGGCTTTGGGCATCGCAGGCAGCAGTACCAGGCCCTGGTCGACTGGATCAATGAGAACGCCCTTGGCGCCAAGCGTGCCAATTTGATTGTGCAGGGTGACTTCAACGTCACCGGTTGGGAAGGCGGATCCCAGGCCGAAGAACTGGCCCTGCTCGACAACTTGATGCGGGGTGCGGGTCTGACCCGGTCGGAGAATCTCGACGGCTGCACCGAGTACTGGGAAGGCGGAGGCGGGCGGGATGGGATCCAGGTCCCGTCGCTCCTGGACCTGGTCTACCTCAAGGGTTTCGAGGAACACCAGGTGACGAGCCCTGAGTCCTGGCTGCACTGCAAGCGATACAACTGTGGCGAATTGGTATCAATGTCGGGCAAAGAGGACGGTACCTTCTGGGATGTGTCGGATCACTGCCCCGTGACGTTTGAGATAAAACCGGGGTCCTGATTGATATCACCTCCGGCCGCGGAACTCACCCTCGGTCATGACGGTGACAACGAGTGAGGCGATGCCCAGAGAGGCGATGTACAGAGGGATGCCGCACACCAGGGCGGTGACGGCGGCCAGGCCCAACTCGTGCGTTCGATGGCCTTGTTACCACCCCTGAGCGCTGGTAGGTTCTATTCATGGCGGAACTGAGTCTGCTGTTATGCTATGCCTTCAGCTACCTCATCTTGTGGACGACCAGTAGCCTGATCGCCCGACGACTGTGTGGCCACAAGGGTCAGCCCTCTCCAATCCTCGACATCATTGCTCTCGTAAACCTGGCGTCGGCCGGCTATGTGGCCTTCTGGATCTACGTCATGAGTCCGAAGCTGGGTGCCCTGTTTTCGGTTCTGTTCCTGTTCGGGGGCTGGCTCTGGGCAATACTCAGCTACCGTCATCGACTGACGCAGTTGGTTGAGTTGTTCTCGCGTCCGGTGAGGGTTACCTTTCTTTTCGGGTTGCTCTACCTCAGTGGAATGTCGCTCTTCGGCGGGGTGGAGAAAACGCCGACCTGGTTTGTTCCCGAGATAGGGGTAGACCCGCCCAGTGCCGTATTTGGGATCCAGCCGAGGGCTATCGATTCCTTGATTCCTGTCAAATTTGCCTACGCGGTGGCCCATCAGAATCATCTGCTCGATGACATCAACTTCGGGGTCTGGCGGTTCAGCGACCGCCCGCCAGTCCAGGCCGGGAGCCTGCTGCTGTGCTGGCCGCTGACGAAGTTGTTTGGCGTCGGAGTCGTGAATCTTGCGATTGGCGTACTGGTTCAAGTGCAGTGGGTACTTGCGGTATTCGCCGTCACCTGGGCTTTGGGTTGGGGACGGGCACGTACGACTTTTATTGTCCTTGCAATCGGTACTTCGGGCTTTGTCTATTTCTCGAGCGTATATGTCTGGCCGAAGCTTCTGGCGGCTGCGTTGTGGCTGGCTGCGTCGGCACCGCTGATCAGAGTGTGGCGGCAGAGAAGAGCGCCGACTCCGAACGAGACGGTGCTCGCTGCCTCTGGTTGTGCCCTGGCCTTTCTTGCCCATGGTGGCATTGGTTTCAGTCTTTTGCCGGCGGGTTTTTTGGCACTGTTCTATAGGCCTTTCCGTTCCTGGCGGTTTTGGCTTCCCGGCATTGTCGTAGCTTTGGTTTTTTATGTTCCGTGGATGGGATACCAGAAATTCATCGATCCGCCGGGTGATCGCTGTTTGAAAATGATGTTTGCCGGCTATGCGGAAGGCAATGATCAACACTGGATTGCCAGTACAGTCGATGCCTACAAGAGGCTGGGCTGGGCCAAATTCCTTGGGCGTCAAAAAGAGAACTTTGGATTCCTCTTTGGTGATCATCACCTCGATCACAACATCGTGGAATGTGTCACGGGCATGATCGACCCGCAATCGGCGTCAGCAGATGCCAGGCATGGTTTTAGAACGCGGTACTACGCCGAAAGATCGCTGCTGGGGTATGACATGGCGACTCTGGCGGCGCTCTTGCGTTACGACCAGGTGGAGCAGACCTTTCGTGCCCTCGGGTTTTTGAACCTTGCCTGGCCGATTCTGATTTGGGCCGTTCTCCGATCGCGGTGGAAATACATGCGACGAAGAGCCTTGGATTTGCTTGTGCTGCATACCGGGCTGACCCTGCTGGTCTGGTGGTTGCTGATCTTCCGCTCAGGCCACTTGTTGATTCGGCACGGGAGCTTTGGAATGATGCTCAGTCTCCTGATGATAGCGGCCTCCGTCATTTACGACGCTCCGAAGGCTGTCCGATACTCCATTTTCTGTTTCCATTTGATCTTCAATGTCGTTCTGTGGGTTGTGTTCGTGCCGACTGACTTCGCCCGCCAGTATCTCCATTTGCAGAGCTTGCCCTGCCCGGCGCCGCTCTTCGGAGCGGTCTTGGCGATCGTCGGCATTGTCTATTTCAGCGTGGCAGGAAAGTTAACCGATTGGTGGGGTGATGTCACGGTGTCGGTAGATGTTTCAGCGATAGATGCAACTGCTGCCGGCGTTAGCGGTCCGGGATGAGGTCAGAAGGCGGAT
>JAUWTC010000198.1 GCA_030609785.1 Holophagae bacterium | reverse complement strand
CGTTGGCGACGGGTCTGGTAGTCGATTTTGTGTTGGGTGGATGGGTCCTGACGGGGATGCCGGCCGCTGCCATCGAGTCGGTGCACCACCATGCCGATAGGTCGATGGCAATGAGCTGGGGATTCAAGGAAATTTGTGCGGTTGTGCTTTTGGGCGTTTTGGCGGCCGCCATGTGGCCCCGTCGGGCGCAGGGATCAGAAGAGAACCCAGCGGCCGAAAGGGGACACGATCACGTGGAGTTGTCGGTCGGAGGGATGCGGTGCAATGGTTGCGTGACCAGCATTGGGCGGGCATTGAGTGAGGTTGAGGGCGTCGAGGACGTCAAGGTCGATCTGTCGACGTCGAAAGCCATCGTGACGGGAATCGACCTGGATCCCGCCGTCTTGTGTGCCGAAGTTGAGGCCCTGGGATTCGACTGCGAGTGATATTCTCCCCGTGATGGATGTGGTGGGACAGGGTCGCCGGGTCGTCGTTGTCGACGATTCCATGTTGCAGTGCGTTTTGTGGCGGCGAATGCTCGAAAGCCGTTACCCGAACCGGGCTGTGGTGGAAACCTACACCGACCCCGTCGAGGCGGTCGGCGTTCTCGGCCCGGACATTCACTTGATGCTCCTGGATTGGGAGATGCCGGTGATGGACGGTATGGAGGTTTTTGAGGCGGCAGTTGAGGCCGGCGTCAACCCCAAACGCATCATCATCTCCTCGTCTCACCCTGCCAAACGCCTGCACGAGGCCTTCGACTGCACGGCTTGCCTTGCGGTCATCGAAAAGGTGGAGCCCCAACAGCAGGCCGCCTTCATGATGATTCTCGACAGCATTATGAAGCGCTAGGAGTCTGTCGGGCAAAGGGCGCCTGCGCGGTCGTGAAGATGAGTCGGCCCGGCCCTCTGCCCAACAGCCTCCTGGGTGATGCGCTGCGCGCATTAGGACTAAAGTATCAAGAAGGGCGATCCGGCAATAACCTGGCCGTTATTGAGCACTCGACGTCGTCTTCGACGGAAATCGTTGTTTTCATGTGAACCGTCATACTCCCGTGATGCGAATCTTCAAGACCCTACAACAAAGCAATTCGTGGGCCGTTGGCTCAGGGGTCCCTCGGTTTGACTGAAACGCCCAAGAGCCAATGGTGCACGAATTGCTGATTTCTATTTCCCCGTCTTCATCCAGAGGTAGGTCATTTCCAAGGCGGTCATCCGGGCCTTCTGGCCGTGGTCGGCTGCTGCTGCGTGGCCGCCCTCGGTGTTCTCGTAGTAGAGCACCGGGTGACCCAGTGACTGGAGAAGAGCGACCATCTTTCGTGCGTGGCCGGGATGGACGCGGTCGTCTCTGGTCGAGGTGATGAACAGGGCTTCGGGATAATCGGCGTCCTTGGCGAGGTTGTGGTAGGGCGACCATTTCTGGATGAAAGCCCACTCCTCGGGGATATCGGGGTTGCCATACTCGGCCATCCAACTGGCGCCGGCCAAGAGTTTGTTATAGCGCTTCATGTCCAGCAGAGGAACCTGGCAGACAACGGCGTCGAAAAGGTCCGGCCGTTGAGTCATGACCGCTCCGACCAGGAGTCCGCCGTTGGAGCCGCCCATGATGCCCAGGTGCTCCGGCGACGTAATCTTGCGTTTGGCCAGGTCCTCTGCAACGGCGATGAAGTCCTCGAAACTCTTGTTGCGGTTGCTCTTGAGGGCCGCCTGGTGCCAGGCAGGACCGAACTCGCCGCCGCCGCGGATGTTGGCCAGAGCCGCGACCCCACCACGCTCGAGCCAGGCGGTGCCCCACACGGCCGAGTAGAAGGGCGTCTCGGAGATTTCAAATCCTCCGTAGCCGTAGAGCAGCGTTGGGTTCTCACCTGTGGGGGTGTAGTCCTTGGGGGTCACCAGGAAGTAGGGGATCAGAGTGCCGTCCGCCGATGTGGCTTCGTGCTGAGTGACGGTCATGCCCTCGGTGTCGAAGAAGGCCGGCGTCGACTTGAGTTTCTCCGGTTTGGTGTCGCCGTTGACCAGCCAGAGGCTGGAAGGCGTCAAAAAATCCTGATAGGCAAAGAAGTAGAGGTCTTGGTCCTTGGATGTCGCCGCGAAGGAGGCCTGGCCGAGGCCCGGCAGGGACACCTGCTTGCGGTCCCAGCCCTCGGCCGTCGGTTGGAGTTCGTACAGCCGGCCCCGGACGTTGTCCAGAGTGGTCATCAGCAGGCGATCGCGCGTCCACGCAACGCCGGCCAGGGAAACCTTGGCCGAGGGCTCAAACAAGAGGTCGAATGAACGGCACCCGCGGAGGAAGGCGTCCAGATTGAGAGCCATCAGGGCGTCCTGGGGATAAGTCGTGCCGCCGACAGTCCAGTCGGAGCGAAGGGCGATCAGGAGCCGATCCTTGAAAAACCCCTGGAACTGGACGTCGTCGGGCAGGTCCAGCTTGACCAGCCGTTCTCCAAGCCTCAAGAAACGTTCGCCCCGGAAGAAGGCGGGTGTCCGGTAGATGATGTCGTATCGGCCCTCGGGTGTGTGCTGACTGTAGGCGCCGACCGAGACGTCTTCCGCCTTGCCTTCGAAGACCGTCACGGCGGCTTCGAGGGCTGTCCCCCGGGTCCACAGCTTGACGATGCGGGGATAGCCGGAGTCGGTCAGGGATCCCTCGCCAAAGTCGGTTCCGACCCACAGGTGGTCCGCGTCGCGCCAGTTGACCTCTGATTTTGCTTCGGGAAGAGTGAAACCGTCGGAGACGAAGGTATTGGTCTCGGTGTCAAACTCGCGGTAGACGACGGCGTCACCCCCGCCGCGCGACAGGGCGACCATGCAGTGTCGGTAATCAGGTGCGAGACACGTGGGGCCCTTCCAGACCCAGCTTTCACCCTCGCTCTCCACCAAGGCGTCGATGTCGAGCACGGTTTCCCACTCTGGTTCGGCCTGGCGGTATTGTTCGAGAGAGGTCCGTCTCCAAATGCCGCGAACGTGCTCTTCGTCCTGCCAGAAATTGTAGAGGTCATTGCCACGGATGCCGACGTAGGGGATGCGGTCGGCCGAATCCAGGATCTCCAAGGTTTGTTTTCGGATGGGCTCGAATTCCGGACGAGCCTCGAGAACCTTGGTGGTCGCAGCGCTTTGCTCGGCAACCCACTCAAGGGCCTTGGCGCCCTCGACCTCCTCCAGCCAAAGGAAGGGGTCGTCTCCCGCAAAGGCCGGGGTGGTCAGAATGAGGACCATTGCTGAGATAACAAGAGTGGTGAAAATTCGCATCGAAGTACCTCCACAGGGTTGTCGTACGCCCGCTGGAGAACCGGGTTGCAGGCGCTCATGGTTTGGAAGGGTAGCAGAGCGTTGGACGTTCGGGCGTTTAGCTCCGACGCTGCAGGATCAGCCGCCCTCGGTAATCGTGCAGCCTCCGCCGCAGCGGCAGCGAAGGGCTGGGCCAGAGGTTTCGCTGATCGCCTCGAAGAGATTGGCGGACATCGTGTCGAAGGCCTCCTCCGAAAAAAGGCAGCCGGCCGGCATCAGGACCAGGACGGCAAGGGTCAGTCTTCTGAGGACTGTTGTCATGCGGGTTATTTTCGGCTGCGACACACCGCCGTCGAGTGTAGCAGGAGGCCCCTAGAGTCAATGGGACAAGAGAAAAATGGTGTGGTTCATCCTTCTTTGTGCCTTTTTGTGCCTCTTTGTGGCTATCATATGCTTCCGGTTGTTCTTGAGAGTCGACCGGGCCCGGGAGACATTGGAGGTTGACGGATGACGGATATGACACACGACCTGCCCCTGGAGGAGGTCGTTGTTCTCGACCTGGGGCGCATGCTGCCCAGTGCGGTTCTGGCCAGACAGTTGCTGGACCTTGGCGCAAGGTTGATCAAGGTCGAGGATCCCAACGGCGGGGATCCCATGCGCCAGGTACAGCCCCTGGTCGGAGGCATGGGTGCTGCATTTGCCGCCCTCTACCCGGGGGCCGAAAGTGTTGCCTTGGACCTTCGCGGCGCCGAGGGGGCAAGGCGGTTGCGGGCCCTGGTCGAAGGCGCCGACGTGCTGGTCGAGACCTTCAGACCGGGCACGATGGAGAAGTGGGGCCTCGGCTCGGAGGTTCTGTGCAAAATCAACCCTCGGCTGATCTACTGTTCGATGTCGTCGTGGGGGAGGGGGGCGACCGGCTCAAAGAAAATCGGCCACGACCTCAACTTCGTTGCGGCCACCGGCGCGCTGGATCTGATCAACACGACTGAGGTCCCGGCGCTGCAAATGGCCGATGTCGGTGCGTCTCTTCTGGCCTCCTCGGCCATCCTTGCGGCCCTCTTCCGGAGGGAAAGGACGGGGCAGGGTGCGGTGATCGATCAGCCCCTGGTCAGCGGGACCGTGCCGATGCTCGCGTGGGCCTGGGCCGACCGGGCAGCCGGGGGCGGCGTGCTCGGAACCCTCCTGGCCGGCCGGTGGGCCTGCTACCGGCGCTATCACTGTGGGGACAGTCTGGAGATCACCGTATCGGCGATCGAGCCCAAGTTCTGGATTGGGTTTCTGTCGCTCTTGGATTTGGAAGAACTGGCCCTGGCCGGGATGGACGCCGGGGAGGAGGGGATGGCCGCGGTCGGGAGGATCGGAAAAGCCCTGTCGGCTCGGCCGAGAGCCGAATGGCTGGTGCAATTCAAGGCAGCCGGCCTGCCCGTCAGTCCGGTGTTGGACCTCGACCAGGCCCGGGAGGATGGGCGTCTTCACGAAGCGGGTCTGGCCGGAGAGGTCAAGACCGCGGACGGCGGTACCCTGCCGGCATTGGGGCCCTTCATTCCGTCTTTGGGCCGAACCCCCGATCGGGCGGCGCCTGGACTCGGGGAACACGGAACCGTCTCCGAGGATGGAGAGGCCTCGTGAAGGTGGTGTGGACCCGCATGCTGCGGTCTGCCGGTCTCGCGGCATGTGCCGGCGTCGTCCTGGCCTTGGCCTTGCCGGGCCTCAACTGGTGGCCCCTGGTGTTCGTATTCCCGGCGTTGTTCCTGGGGAGTCTGCGGACGCCGATTCGGTGGTGGCACGCGGCATTGCTTGGGTGGTTCGCCGGGATGGTGCACTGGATGGTGGCCTCTCACTGGGTGGTCGAGGTTTTAGCGGGTTTTGGCGGTTTTTCGGTCATCGGCGCCTGGGGTGGGCTGGTAGTGATGGGCCTGTTCCTGGGCTCGACGTGGATTCCAGTGGCCGTCGTCACGGCTGCTGCTTCACAGCGAGGGAGGGTTTTGGTCTTCCCTACGGTGTGGATCCTGGCCGAGGTGGCCCGTCGCTATTCGCCTTACCTCTTCCCGTGGAACACGACGGCCAGCTGCCTGGCCGATACGCCTTCACTGCTGGCATCTCTTTCGGTGTGGGGCGCCACCGGCCTGGGCTGGGCCCTGGTTGCCCTGGGGACCGGGGCATGGGCCCTGTGTTGCGGTTCAATTCGGCGATCAGGCCTCATGTTGATCGGCGCAGCCGGAATTGCGGTCTGCGCCACGACCCTTGTGGCGCCCGGCCCGGAGTATTCGGGGGAAGGGCTGACCGTTGCCCTGATCCAGCCGGGGACGTCGTTGGAAGAACGCTGGAATCCCGACATGTGGCCGGAAACGACCGAGAGGGTTTGGGCCCTGTCACAGGCCGCGTCGCTCCAGGGTCCGGATCTGGTCCTGTGGCCGGAAAGTGCGATGCCCTATCGCTTTGACACGGATGCGGTCTACCGTCAACAGATCCTTGAGTTTGCCCAATCGGCCGG
>JAUWTC010000202.1 GCA_030609785.1 Holophagae bacterium | reverse complement strand
TCGCCATCAGTCGCGAAGACCATGACCTCGGCGCCGGTGGCGCGGACGGCGTCAATACGCTCCTGCGGAGCCTTGCCGGTCGTGGCGATCAGGGTCGTGGCCGGCGAAGCGACATGGAGAATGGCGGATTCCAAGGGCAACCGAAGCGTCGAGTCAACAACCACCCGCACCGGGTCCCGCCCTTTCTCGATCCCTCTGGTGGTCAATCTCGGGTCGTCCACAATTGCAGTTTCGATGCCGACCATGATGGCATCGACGGAGTTTCTCAGCTGGTGCGTCTCGTGCCTGGCCGCCTCACTGGAGATCCACTGCGATTGGCCTGACGCCGTGGCGGTCTTCCCGTCAAGGGTCACGGCGGCCTTGAGGGTCGTGAAGGGGCGGCCGGAAGCAATGTGGTAGGCAAATGGAGCGATCAGTCTTCGGCACTCGGGTCCGCACAACCTGGACTCGACGGTGATGCCGGCTGTTTCGAGTTCTCTTGCGCCGCCGCCAGAAACCTTTGGATTGGGGTCCCCGCAGCCGATCACGACGCGGGTGACGCCGGCTCGGATCAGGGCCTCGGTACAGGGCGGCGTGCGCCCGTGGTGGGCACATGGTTCGAGGGTGACGAAGAGGACGGCGCCGCGGGCGAGGGCGCCGGCTTGGCGCAGGGCGATGATCTCGGCGTGGGGTTCTCCCGCGCGGGCATGGAACCCCTCACCGACGATTTGACCTTCGTTGACCAGGACCGCGCCGACCGGCGGGTTGGGCGCCGTGAGGCCCTCGCCCCGCCGGGCCAGGGTCAGTGCCCGCTCCATCCAGCGGCGGTCGTCGTCAGAGCACATGGGACCGTCCGTCATCGTGGCATCATATCGGAGCCGCCGGTTGGACCGGGCGCAGCGTGCTGCCCAGGATCAGCCCATCGTCTCCAACGACTCGGCGACCAGCCCCTCGAACAGAGCAACCTTGGCGCCGTTGTGCTGCAGGGGTTCAGCGCCCTCGACGGCGGCCGCGGCTGCCTTTGTGATCGTCTGAGCATTGAGAGAGTTGCCGGTGATGACGGCCTCGGCCCCTTGGGCTCGCCACGGCATTGGTGCCGCACCGGACAAGAAGACTCGAGCCGAACGGACGACGTTGCCGTCAAACTGCAGGGCCAGGGCGACCCCGGCCAGGGCAAAATCCCAGGCCTGCCGGGACCGGATCTTCCGGTAGGAAGAGCGGAGGCCTGGCGGGGCGGGGGGCAGCAGGATCTCCGTCAGGATTTCGGTGGGCTCGAGCACGGTCTCACGCTGGGGGTCCACCAACGCCGGCATCAGGAACTGGTCGACGGGTACTGACCGGCTCGAGCCGCCGCCGGAAATCCGACAGGTGGCGCCCAGGGCTGCCAGGGCGGGCGCCGTGTCCGACGGATGCACCATGTAACAGCCTTCCCCGCCGAAGATCGCGTGGTGTTGGTTCTCTCCCTCGAAGGCGAAGCAGTGGTCGCCGCCCTTGCGCAGGCAGGGGAAGTCACCGCGGTAGTACCAGCAGCGGGTCTTCTGACAGAGGTTGCCGCCCAGCGTTCCCTGGGACCGCAATGGGGGGTTGGCGACGACCGAGGCCGCCTGGGCCAGGGCGCTGTAGGTCGAACGAATGCCTGCGTGGGCGGCGACCGCCCCGATCGGTGTCATCGCTCCGATGCGCAGGCCGTTTTCGGTTGACGGGCTGATGCCTTTCAGTTCAGCGATATTTGAGAGCGAGACCAGGGTATCGGCCGTGAGCACGCCGTCGTGGAGGCAGCCCAGAAGATCGGTGCCTCCGGCATGGATGCGCCCCGAGGCTTGTTCGAGGAGGGCAAGGGCCGCCTGGAGATCGGTCGGTCGTGCATGAGAGAATCTGGGAAACATCTCACACCTCCTCGGCCTGAGCGGCTTGGGCTTCGAGGAACCGTCCCGGTGTGATGGGGCTTTCGGTAATGCGCACACCGGTCGCATGAAAGACCGCGTTGGCGATGGCGCCGGCCGTCGGAATAGTCACCGGCTCTCCGATGCCCTTGGCCCCGGTGGTGTTGCACTGCTCGTCGTGCGGGTCGATCGCCAGGGAAGCCATCTCCGCCGGCACGTCGAGGGCGGTCGGAATCTTATAGTCGTGGAGATTGGCGTTGACCATTTTTCCAGTGGCCTGGTCCAGGATCCGCTCCTCTGTCAGGGCCAGTCCGATGCCCATCGTGATGCCGCCGAAGATCTGGTTGTCGTAGGTCAAACGGTTCATTACCCGGCCGCTGTCGTGGGCGCCGAGGAAGCGGAGAATGCGGATTTCCCCGGTTCGAGTATTGACCTCGACTTCGCAGAACTGTGCCGCAAAAGGCGTGATGGCGACGTCCTCGGGGTTGGGCCCGCGGTAACCGACGCCCATCACCAGACCGCGTCGCTGGAGGCCTTCGAGTTCGGTGATGGGGAAGGACACCGCAGGATCGGTCTTCGAAACGACGGCCCCGGTGGCAAGCTCCAGGTCTTCGATCGCCAGGTCATGCTGCTCGGCCGCCAGTTCGATCAGTCGCCGTCTGACTGCGTAGGCGGCCTCACGGACTGCCGGCGATTCGGTCGGGATGGTCTTGGAACCGCCGGACGGTGTGGCGAATTGTGTGGTCGCCGTGTCGGCATGCTCGATCTGAATGGCGTGGGGATCGATCCCGAGTTCTTCGGCGACGACCATTGCCATCACCGACTTGGTGCCCGTGCCGATGTCCGAGGCGCCTAGATTGAGGTTGACGCTGCCGTCGGCGAAGATCTTGACGATCGCTGTCGACGGAGGGCCTCCGCCGCCGGCGATCCACAAGCAGGCGCCCATGCCGACGCCCCTCTTGAGATGAGTTTTCTGAACGGGGCGGGACCGGCCTGTCTCCCAGTTGAAGGCTGCTGCACCATCGGTCAGGCACTGCTTGAGCCCCGTCGTCGTGTAGGGCTGCCCTCCGCGTGCCTGGCTGACGGAAGGGATGTTTTTCAGACGGAAAACGATCGGGTCCATGTCGATGGCATCGGCCAAGTCGTCCATCATCTGTTCCAACGCCCAGGAACCCTGCGGGTGACCCGGTGCCCGGAACGGTCGAGCCGGACCGGCGTTGATGAAGACGAATCGGTTGGACGTCCGGACGTTGGGCACTGTGTAGAGGTCGCGGATCTGCCAGTCCTCCAGCCCGAAACCGCTGATAGCATAAGCGCCGGGGGTACTCAGGGTGTCCATCGCCAGTGCGGTCAAGGTGCCGTCCTTCTTGACTCCGGCCTTGAGGGTCATCCGGGAGGGCGGCCGGTTGCCCACGCACAGCATGTTCTCCTCCCGACTGAGGAACAGTTTGACCGGCCGGGCTGTCAGGCGTGCGAGGATCGGTGCGATGATCGAGTACTTGCCTGCCTGGAGCTTGGATCCGAAGCCACCGCCCATGTAGTGCCCCACGATTCGGACCTTGGACAGCGGAAGACCGAGGATCTCCGCGACTCGGGCCTGAACGGCAAAGACCCCCTGGGTCGACTCCCACAGGGTCAGGCGGTCGCCGTCCCACTGGGCGACACAGCCGTGGGTCTCCATCGGCGCGTGGATCTCGCAGGCGGTGGTGAAGGTGAGTTCGAGGACAACATCCGCCTCGGCGAAACCCGTGGCGATATTTCCTCGTTCGTAAGGGGGTCTGGCCGGCAGTTCGTTGCCATCGTCCCAGATCTTCGGACTCTCCGGGTCTGAGCTGGTTTCTTGATCGGCGACGTGGGGGAGAATCTCGTAGTCGATTCGAATGGCCCGCAGCGCATCGACCGCCTGCTGGGGGGTCTCTGCTGCGACGGCGGCCACCGCTTCGCCCTCGTGTTGGCACAATGACGGGAAGAGCCGGCTCTCCGGTCCCCTGCGGTAAGACCAGGGGATGTCGGCCTCGGGCGTCGAAGCCGTGATGACGGCGTGCACCCCGGGCATGGCCTCTGCGGAGGCTGAATCAACCGAGAGGACTCTGGCCCGCGAGTGGGGGCAGCGCAATATTGCTCCGTAGAGCATGCCGGGGAGGATCACATCGGAGGGATAGACGGCCGAGCCGCTGACTCGTTCGTAGGCATCGACGCGCGGAAGACGTGCACCGACAACGTTGGTCTTCCCCCACGGCTCTGGATATTCGGCCGGCGTTGGAGTCTCGGGTACGGTGCCTTCGATCCAATACGGAGAATCTTCGCTCATCGGTCGTCTCCTTCCCGGCGGCCGTCGGCGGCACTGTCAACCGCTCGCACGATGTGGTGGTAGGCGGCGCATCGGCAGAGGTTGCCGCTCATGCCCTTCCGGATCTCCTCTGTAGAGGGAGAGGGGTTGGCCTGCAGCAGTCCCTCGGCGGCCATGATCTGGCCGGGGGTGCAATAGCCGCACTGGAAGGCGTCTTCATTGACGAAGGCTTGTTGGACATCACCAAGCGCCTCGCCGTCCATCAGTCCCTCGATCGTCGTAATCTGGGAGCCTTCGGCTTCGACGGCCAGCGTCATGCAGGCGTACCGAGGTTGGCCGTTGATCAGAACCGTACAGGCGCCGCACTCGCCCCGTTCGCAACCGACCTTGGTGCCGGTCAGACCCAGTCGTTCCCGGAGTGTGAACAGGAGGGTCCATCGGGGTTCGACAAGGAGCCGGTGGATTCGGCCGTTGATCGTGAGGCCGATCTGGACCATGGCCTCGGGCGCGGTGATTTCCGGGACGGCCTCCGCTCGGCTGGTTCCGACAGTCGCTGCACCGAGGGCGCCGGCCCCCACCGTGCTGATGAATCCCCGGCGGGTGACGCCGTCGCGTTCTCGATCCGTCGTCTTCGGTTTGTTGGCCATCCAGTCCTCCCTTAGGGTCACATAAGTAGAATGAGCTTGAATATTTATGGGTCTCGCATCGTTCAAGTATAGCGTGTGAATGAGGTTGTCAAAGGATGAAGAAGGAAGGATGAAGGATGAAGACGCGGTGATCGGCGATGGGGAACTGTAGGGGCGGGTCCCCGTGCCCGCCCGATCCCGAAACGGCGGGGGTCTCACGAACCGCATGGTGATGCTGTAAGGCCACTCGAGGTTCCCGAAGAAAAGATCGGAACAGCTTGCCGGAGACTTTTTCTGCGGAGTTGGTGGCTGGGCCACGTTACAGTACAACGATGAACCGTGGTGCAAGTTCCGTGATTGACGTAATTCTTGAAGAGTGCACTCCCAGTCCGGAGATTGAGGTCTTTGACGTACGGGTCGGGCCCTATTGGACCGTGGTGAGGTCTTCGGTCGGAGCGGGCATGGCCTCAACGATGGCTGGGAGTTTCGATCGGCGGGTGGGTGTTCCGGTTGAGGCCGCAGGCGGTTTGCTCGATCTGGAGTTGGGGGCGCTGGTTCAGCTGCTCCGTTCCTCCTCGGTACCTGAAGCCGCCATCGGTCTGGCGGCGGTCAACAGCCTGACCGACGTGAGCCGGATGGCTTTCGTCGAGGTCAATGCCAGAGAGGTTCTGAAAGATCGAGGGAAGGGCAGGGCGGTCGCCATTATCGGGCGCTTCCCCTTCGTCGACGAGATCCGTCGTGTCAGCCGAGAGCTCTGGGTCTTTGAGAAAGGCGCCGGCCGGCGGGCCGATGATCTGGGGCCGGAACATATTGCCGGCGTCTTGCCGCATGCCGAGGTCGTGGCGAT
>JAUWTC010000206.1 GCA_030609785.1 Holophagae bacterium | reverse complement strand
GCCAACCCGAGCAATATCGGTCACACCGGCATCGGAGTTGGTCGTCGCCCCGGCAGGATAGAGCTTGACCCCGTGGACAACCCCGCTGTCAACCGCACGTCTGATCTCGGCCCCCGGTGTGCGATCCGTCAGGTAAAGCGTCATCAAGGGTTCAAAGGTCGTGTCGGAAGGCAGAGCCTCGAGAATCCGGCCGCGATAGGCAAGAGCATCATCGGTCGTGACGACCGGGGGCCTGAGGTTGGGCATGACGATCGCGCGGCCGAAAACCCTGGCCGATTGGGCCACGACATCGGCCATCGCGGCCCCGTCCCGCAGATGCAGGTGCCAGTCATCGGGTCGTGTCAGTGTGATCCGGCTCATATTCAACCCCCCCCGGGTCCCCCGATTGGGAGATTATGACGTACAGTAATAGAATTAGCGCGGTTTGCGGTGATTTTTCTTCGCCTCAACCTTACGGTGACCAAGGGAGAATCATTGACCATCGCCGGCAACCTCAGAACAATGGGCCTGGGAGACCTCGTCCAGTGGTTGGCTTCCACGCGGAAGACGGGGACATTGATCATCGACGGGCCGGAGTTCACAAAGAAAATCTATTTCCGCCAGGGAGACGTGGTCGCGGTTGCCTCGGACAACCCCCACGAGTTCCTGGGGCACTTCCTGGTTGGATGGGGATGTTGCACTTCGGCCGAAATCGAAGCAATGATCAAGACTCAAGACTCGAAATCGGCGATGCTCGGCGAACTCGCAGTCGAACGCGGATTCGTCACCGCCGAAGAGCTGCAAGCCGTCGTGACGGCCAAGACCCAAGAGACTCTCTACGACCTGATTATGTGGGATTCCGGAGATTTCCGCTTCATCGAAAGCGAACTGCCTGACAGAGTCTTCCAGGAGGTTCCGCTCCCGGTAACATCGTTCTTGTTCGAAGGTCATCGACAGCGAGACGAACGGCGTCAGATGATCGACCTGGTTCCCGACACCGCCGTCGTTCCCATCTTGATTGCCCTCCCGGATGACCTGGACGAGGCCGACATGGCATTGGTGACGCATATGGACGGCAGGGGCACGATCGAGGAACTGGCCCTGTCCAACCGGCGCTCGGTTTTCGATGTGCTCAAACTGGTCCACCGCTGCGTCCAATCAGGCCTGATGCAGGTGCATTCGTCCGGGGGAACCGCAACGCTGTCCGATCAGATCGCGGCGCCCTGGACAGCGACCGAACGCAACGTAATGGCGCGGCTGGAACGGGGCCGTTTCCTCGACGCCCTCAAGTTGGTCAACGAGGCACTGGAGAAATATGCGACCGACCAAGCCGTCCACACCTGGGCCTCGTCGATGTTCAGTCGAATCGAGCATGCTCTGAACGACGAGGCAATCGAAGGATCGGACATTCTCGAATTGGGAATTGAGCTGAATGATCTGGTCAATCTGGACTGCGACCCCGCCGAGGGGTTCGTCCTTTCTCGGATCACCGGGGTCTACACGATCGAGGAGGTCCTCAAGCAGTTACCGGATTCCGACCTCAACAACCGGGTGATCCTTCACAATCTGATCCGACGCGGTCTGGTCAAACCTCGGGAGGCCACCTCGGTCAAGCGGTTTCAGAAATCCACGCCCTGAAGAAAAAAGGACCAAACACAAGAGGATTGAACCGCCAAGACGCGAAGATCGCAAAGAGAAACGCAAAGAAAGTTAGGAAAAATAACACTTGATGGTCTTTGCAGTTCAAGACTTAGCGATGGATTTGCCCGTGTCTTCCGACTAATCGGCCACCATCAAGGCCTCCCAGCGTCCCAGCCTTCCAGCTTCCTAGCCTTCCGTCACCGCAACGATTCTGTCCTTGAGCTCCCTCAGCCGATCACCCAGCTCAGACAGCCGGCCTTTCTGGCCCTCCAGTTGGGCCTTCTCAGCACGCACGAAACGATCGTAGGGTCCGATGGTCTCGCGAATTCGGCTCAGGCTCTTGGCGGCCTCCGCATCGAACTGCCGAGTGAGACCACTCATGATCTTCGACCGCAAGGCCTCAATCTTTTCTCGGAGATCGGCCTTGGCCTTTCGCCGGCGGATCGGAAGGATGAACAGACCAACGACAGCCAATAACCCGGCGGCCGCCAACCCTGTTACGTCTACCGCTGTCGATGAGGCCATCAAGGCCACGGTCGCCCCGAGCCCCAGGGCGCCCGCCTCGGCCAGGGCCGTGCCGGTGACCGCCTTCTGAACGCTCTCGGCCATCTCCCTGGCCTCCAGGGCACGATCGTAACTCTCCAGGCTTTCTTTCGATGCCCTCCCAAGGGTCCCCAACAGGGCGGCGCGATCGTAGTCGAAGCGCGTACCGACCTCGCCAACGACCCTGTCGGCATGGACCGATTGGCGGCGGTTGACGTGGTTGACGACAGCCTGCCATTGGTTGAGATCCGATGCGACCAACCAGTCGATCAGGGCTTCGACCTTCTGCTCGATCTCTGCAGGCGCCTCGCCGACGACGACCTTCTCAAACTCGCTCTGGAGCATCTCCTTGTCGAACAGTGACGGCAAGCGGTTGAGGCGAAGGCGTTCATCAAAGAAGTCAATTCCCCGCAACTCCAGGCCGTGGAGTACCGAATCGATGTCGGCCAGTCGAAGTTTGAACTCCCGCTGCACGTCGTCCTCGTAGACGCCCAGTTGCCTTTCGATGTCACCCAGGGTTGTTATGTCGTCGGCGATCAGGTCCAGCCTTGTATCGACGGCCGATTCGGCCCGGGTCATGACACGCTCTGCAACACCTACAGGATTCTCCAGTTTGAGGCGGACCCGCTCGCTCTGGTCAAGGACCTGCCGGAGGTAAAGCTCGAGGGCCTGAAGCCCCCCTACATCCGGCGTCTCATCACCACCTTCCACCCGGGCCTTCAAAGCCTGGAGCGCCGACACACCAAAGACCTGGGGCGCCACCCCGAGAATGGCCTCCCCATGCTCCCTGACGTAGGAGAGAACCTCGTCGACGGCGGCGTCATCCTGCAGAATGTCCACCTTGTTGACGACGACGACAACCTTTTTGCCCCACTCCCTGACCGCCTGGAGAAACAGTCGCTCGCTTTCGGACACCGGACGGTCGGACGAGGTGACGAAGAGCACGAGGTCCGACCGTGGCACGTACTCCTGGGTCAAGGCCTCGTGCCGGCGCTCGAGGGCATTGGTCCCGGGTGTGTCGACCAGGGTGATCTCCCGGAGCAGCGGCAGGGGCAGGTGAACCTCTTCGATGCCGTCGCCCTGCTCCGTCCTGGAGACCGTCTCACCCCATCGGATGACGTGAATCTGCGAGGTTGTGGGCGTTACGCCTTCCGCAAGAACCGCCTCTCCGACCAGGGCATTAAGGAGTGATGATTTCCCGGCGTTGAATTCACCGACGACGACGACCAGAAAGAGGTCGTCCAGCTGCTCCACCGAAGCCACGAGGGCGGCACGATCGTCGTCCGGAACCTCCTGGACGGCCAACTCCGCACCGATGTCGGCCAGAACGGCCCGTTCCTCTTTGAGAACCGCAACCTGATCAGAGGAGAGAACCCCGTCAAGCACAGGTCATTCCGCCGTCAGTCGCTCGCCAGAGATGCCAGCATCGCCTTGAGCAGACTGTCGGCGGTCTCACCGGGAAGAGACTTGACATTCCAACCAATGCCGAGGCCTTCCTCTCCGCACCGAGGGATGATGTGAAAATGGATGTGCATCACGATCTGGTGGGCCTGGCAACCGTTGTTCTGCAGGATGTTGTAGTCCGTCGCCCCAGTCGCGGCCATCACGGCCCGGCTGAGGCGAGGCAGGACTCGTCCGATCGCGGCCGCCGCCGCGTCACTGAGTTCGTGCAGGAAGGCCTTGCGTTCCTTGGGAATGACCAACAGATGACCCGGGCATAGCGGCCCGATATCGAGAAACGCCAGAACGTGGTCGTCCTCGTAAACCTTGTGGCACGGAATCTCCCCGGAGAGGATCTTGTCGAAAACAGTTTCAGGTTTGGTTGTCATGGAGTCATTGTATCCCAAGAATGGGCAATTCGTCGGACGAATTGCATGGGCCCCTTCGGGGCCTGGAGGTTACGAACGTCCCCGATCTGTCAAAACCCCAGCTCTTTGAGTAACCACCCGGCTCGCCCCTTCTCCGTCGCCTCCAGCAGCCACAGGACGTACCGGATGTCGACGCTGACGTTTCGGGCTATCTCGGGGTTGTAGCCCGCATCATTGGCGACGTTCTCCCAGACCCGGTCAAAGTTGATGCCGACAACCCGCCCTGAGCCGTCGAAGACAGGCGATCCCGAGTTGCCGCCGGTCGTATCGGCGTCAGCCAGGAAGGCAACGGGCACATCACCGAGGTCTGCGTCGGCCCAGCGGCTTTCGGGCCCACCTGATGCCGCCTCCAGCACACGCTCAGGCGCGGCGAAGGGCAATTCCCCCGTGTTCTTGGCAACCATGCCGGCCAGACGAGTCTGCGGCTGCATCCACACTGCGTCCTGCGGTGAATAGCCGCGCACCTCGGCAAGGGACACGCGGAGCCCGCCGTTGGCGTCGGGGTCCAAAGGCCTCCCGAGAAACTCAGAAATCCCGCGTCGCCAGACGGGACGAAGTTTCGAGATCGCCCCTCGACGACGGTCCCGTGCCTCTTCGGACTCTCGTCGTGCATCGTCAAGGAGCAGAGCCACATTGATCAGAGGATCGTTCATAGCGCTCAGGCCCACCTCGTCGAGGTCCAACAGGCCGAGTCTGGCCTCTGCGTCGGTAATCAGGGTCTTACTGAGGATGCCCCGCGCCGCCGCCTCGAAATCTCCATTGAAACCGAGCGCAGGCCGCTGCGCCTCCGAAAGGGCCCCAAGACGGTCCAAGGTGTCAGCCAACAGCAGGGCATCTGCATCAGCCTGATACCGCTTCTGCGCGACTTTCAACCGGTCCTCAAGGCGCTCCCTGTCGCGGTCCTGAAATCCGTCGAGTCGGTCGAGGTCCGCCTTGGGCCGTTCCCTGACCCAGCGCACGATGTCCAGGGCGTTGGCCAGAGGGAGACTGCCCCGCCGCATCTGGGTCAAGAGAAAATCCCGACTCCATGTGCCGCGTCTTTCGAGTTCCAGAGCGATCAGCCCTCGATAAGCCTCAGCGACCTCGGTCCGCTCAGGGCCCTCGGCGGCCCATCTGAGCACCTCCTCGTCCCTGCCGCGTTTGCTCTCAACCAGATGCCCCCGGCCATAGCCCACCAACTGCCCTCGGGCGTTCTTCTCGCCGTTGGCCAGACTCTTGATCCGGCTCATCACGGCCAACCGGGAGGCTTCACTTGCCGCACCGGCTTCCTCAAGGATCTCAATCCATGCCGAATAGAGCACCGAGCGTTGCGGAAAGTAAAGGTCCCTGACGGTAGCCATCTCCTCGGCGATGTACCGCCGCGTCGTTCGGTAGGGGTAGCCCGCCACCATCACGAAATCGCCGTCGTCGAGGTCCTCGCCGGCCAGCGGCGTCCAGCGGGCCGGGCGGTAGGGCCGGTTGCCCGGATCGTAGGCAGCCGGGAGATTGTCGTCACCCGAATAGACCCGAAGCAGGGACACGTCACCGCTGTG
>JAUWTC010000433.1 GCA_030609785.1 Holophagae bacterium | reverse complement strand
GTTTCGAGTTTCGTTCTTCCCTCACAACTCCTGAATGCCGTCACCGATCAGGGCGAAACAGATGACCAGGGAGGCGATGGCCAGGCCGGGGATGGTGGCCGGCCACCATGCGTCGAGCATCACCCGCTGGCCCTCGCTGACCAGGAGGCCCCAGGTTGGCGTGGTCGGAGGCAGCCCGAGTCCCAGGTAGGACAGGGTCGCTTCGGCGAGTACCAGGTCACCGAGCCGGAGGGCGACATCCTGGGCTACCGGTCCCCGGATCTCGGGAAGGAAGTGCCAGGACCAGACCCTGTACCAGGGCGTACCGGCCACCCGGGCCGCCATGACGAACTGACGTTCGCGGACGGACAGGACCTGGCCTCTGACCAGGCGGGCGAGGCCCATCCAAGAGGTCAGTCCCAGGAGCACGACAAGGGTCGCGGGGCCAGGATCCAGAACGGCGGCACAGAGGATCAGCAGGAGAAGGGTCGGGAATGCCAGCAGCGCGTCGACGCCTCGCATCAGCAGCGCGTCGATGACACGGCCGGATGTCGCAGCGCTCAGTCCGACGCCCAGTCCCACGACCAATGAGACCAGGGCGCCCAGGGTGGCGATCATCAGGGAGAGACGGCCGCCCAGCAGCATCAGTCGAAGGAGGTCCCTGCCGTAGCGGTCAGTGCCCAGCCAGGATCGAACGACCCGACTTGAAGACACTGCGGTCGCCGGGATCTCCTCCCGGGAATAGGGGCCGTCAACAATCACGAGATCACCGGCGGTTGTGACCGAGGGTGATACCAGCGTGCGCCCGTCGTCGAGTTCGAGCACGGTCATCATGGTTCCGGGAGGTACCAACGCGCTGTGGGCGGGGTCAGAGGGCGGTCCGGGCCCGAGGAAATGGGGCCCCAGGATGACACCGCCACAGATCATCAGGAGACCGGCGGAACCGGCGATCAGTCGTCGGGGCAGTCGGCGGCCGGCGATCACTGGGGCCTCACCCTGGGGTCGGCCCAGGCATAGAGCAGGTCAGCCACAAGGGAGCCGATGATTACAGTGACGGCGCCGACCAGGGTGCACCCCATCACCACGGGAATGTCCCTGGCTACCGCGGCCTGCCACATGATTCGCCCCATTCCCGGCCAGGAAAAAATCGTCTCGACGACCACGGACCCGGATACCAGTACGGGCAGGGACAGACCGATCAGTGTCACCAGAGGTCCCAGGGCCGGTCTCAGCGTGTGAACCCAGAGGATGCGACTTTCCGTCAGCCCGCGGGCCCGGGCGGCAAGGATGTGGTGTGACCGGCGGACATCCAACAGCGAGGCCCGGAGATATCGAGCGGTTGACGCGGCGCCGACGATTCCGAGGATCGATGCCGGCAGTATCAGGTGCCGGACGAGATCCAACCAGCGGGCGCCGAGGCCCCATCGTTCGGCGCCAACCGAGGCCATGTGCGAGGCGGGAAGCCATCCCAGGGTCAAAGAAAAGACCAAAATTGCCAGCCCCGCCAACCAGAAGGACGGCAGGCCGTAGATTCCCAGGGACAGGATGGTCAGGATTCGGTCGATCCAGCCGCCTGGACGCCGTGCCGAGATCAGGGCCAACAGTAACCCGAGGATCAGATCCATCGCCAGGGCCGTGCCGGCAAGGAGAATTGTTGGTGGGAGAGCTGTGGCGATGACCTCGACCACCGGTTGCTTGAACAGGAAGGAACGCCCGAGGTCGCCCTGGACAAGCGCACCCATCCAATGGAGGTACTGGACACGGGCCCCCTGGTCCAGTCCGTAAAGAGCTTTGAGATGAGTTCGTGCGACAGGTGTCAGTCGGGGATTGTCGATGGCGTCTGCATAGGTTCCGGGCGCCGCCTGGACGACGGTGAATGTCACGGTAGCCACCAGCCATACCAGCAGAGGCAGCAGAATCAGGCGTTGAGCCACCAATCGCTTCAAGGCAGTTCCCAGGCCTCGAGGTTGAAGTAGGGTGTGGCGTCGTTCTGGATCGATCCTCGAACGCGGGTGCTGATGGCCCTGAGGCGGCGACCCTCGACCAGGAAGGTGTATGGCTGATCGGCGACGATCAGGTGCTGGATTTGTCCGTACAGCTCTTTCTGGAGGTCAATGTCCCTCATGTCGGCCACCTCTTGGATCAAACGGTCGACCTGTCGGTTGGAATACCGCCCGTAGTTCGAGCTCTCGATGCCCTCCGGGGTCGTATGCCAGACATCCTCCAGGTCGATCTGGGTTGGTTCGACCCACCGGTTGACCGCCCCGTCGAAGTCGCCGTCGCTCAATCGACTGAGGAAGGTGCCCCATTCCACTGTCCGGGGGGTCGCGTCGACGCCGATAGCCCGAAGGTCCCGTGCAACCAATAGACAGATGTCCTGCCTCATGTGGTTTTCGGCGTTGGTCAGCAGTTCCAGCGTCAAAGGCCGGCCGTCCTTCTCCAGCGTTCCGTCGCCGTCGTTGTCGTGCCAGCCGGCATCGGCCAACAGCTGGGCTGCGGATCGAGGATCGTAAGGCAGCGCCTCGAGGCTGTCGTCAAAGGCCCACATGGTCGAGAGGATTGGCCCGATCGACGGTTGGGCATAGCCGCGGTAGACCGTGTCGATGATCGTCTGCCGATTGATTGCCATGCCCATCGCCCGCCTGACGCGGGGGTCGGCCAGTTCCGGTCGAGCGGTGTTCCAACAGATATGGGTATAGCCGCGGTGGGGGATGTCCACCAACCGGAGGTCGGGGTTTGCTTCGATTCGTTGGGCCTCCTCGGGCGCGAGGCTGTTGACGAAATCGAACTCCCCGGCCAGGAGCTGGGTCATCAGGCTCAACTGATCGGGCACGATGCGCCAGACGATGCGGTCGATGTTTGCCGGCGCGCCCAAT
>JAUWTC010000401.1 GCA_030609785.1 Holophagae bacterium | reverse complement strand
GCCAGGACCATCGCGGTCCAGGCGCCGGAAATCGAGGCGCAGCGGGTGGAACCATCGGCCTGGAGGACGTCGCAGTCGGCGGTCAGGGTACGTTCGCCCAGCAGATCGCGGCGCACGCCGGCCCGCAAGGACCTGCCGATCAGGCGTTGGATTTCCTGGGAGCGGCCGCTGGGCCGGCCCTTGTTGACCTCACGGTCGGAGCGGGTTTCGGTCGCGCGCGGCAGCATGGCGTACTCGGCGGTTACCCAGCCCTCGCCGGTACCTCGGAGAAAGCCCGGTATCCGGTCGGAGAGGGAGACGTTGCACAAGACGACGGTGTCGCCGGCGCGGTAGAGGACGCTGCCTTCGGGGTAGCGAATGAAACCTGTTTCCAGGGTCAAGGGACGGATTCGGTCGGCGGTTCGGCCGTCTGCTCTCATTGTGAAGATCCTCCAAAGGCGGGCAGTATAGCGGGTTTGAATTGCCCGGCGGAGCCGTCCCAATTCGAAAAAGAACGTTGGACGTTTTGGCCCCCACATTCCGGACCGCGCCTACTCCCTGCTCCCCCGTCCTTGCCCCCCGACCCAGATTGTGGTGAAATTCACAAACTGCCGGAAACCCTCAGTGTTGGGGACCGGTTCATCGAGGGAGGGTCGCATGGACATTGGTTTGGTCAAGGATCGCAGGCTCTTCGAGCATCGCATCGGGCTGACCCCGCCCGCCGTCAGGGCGTTGACCCAGGCAGGGCACCGGGTGTGGGTCGAGGATGACGCCGGCCTGGAGGCCGGATTCTCCAACGAGGCCTATCGGGAGGCGGGGGGAACGATCGCATGGTCCGAGGACGAGGTCCTGATGCGAACACAATTCGTCATCCGGGTATCGCCTCCGGCGGCCAGCGAATACGAGCGTTTTCAGCCCGGGCAGATCATCCTGGGCTCATGGCATCTCGCGGTAGCGCCGGAGGAGGGCTTCCGTACGCTGCTGGACCGCAAGCTGACGACCGTCGGGATCGAGATCATCGAGGAAGACGACGGGCACGCGCCGGTTTTGGAGGCGATGTCCGAAATCGCCGGCCGGTTGGCCGTGATTATCGGTTCCGGCCTGCTGCTCAACGAATTCGGCGGCAAAGGCCTGCTGATCAACGGTGCGCCTGGGATCCCTCCGGCATCGCTGGTGATCCTCGGTGCGGGGACGCTGGGCGGGGAGGCCGCACGGTTCGGCCGGGGGATGGGTGCCCACGTCGTGGTCCTCGATCGTGACGTTCAGGCTCTGAGACGGGTGCAGCGATCGACGCCCGACGAGGTTCCGACAATGGTGGCAACTCCAACCAACATCGAAAAGGCCCTGGCATTTGCCGACCTCTTCCTCTGTGCCGTTGCGGTGCATGGGGAGCGTACGCCGGTTCTGGTGACCCGAGAGATGTTGAAGTCGATGAAACCGCGATCGGTGATCATGGACCTCTCGATCGATCAAGGTGGCTGTTGCGAGACGTCCAGACCAACGGACTTCTCGAACCCGACCTACGAGGTCGACGGCATCATCCACTTCTGCGTGCCCAACCTACCGTCGACCGCGTCGAGGGCCTCGACCCGGGTCCTGACCAACTCGATTTTGCCGTACGTGATGGAGATCGCCAACAAGGGCTTCGAGCAGGCGGCCCGGGACAACTCGGCACTGTGTCGCGGGACCTACACCCACCACGGGCGGTGCGTGCGCGAAGGTCTGGCCGCGAGTTTCGGCGTGGACTACACGCCCCTGTGCGACGCCTGAGGAGGGTGCGATGAACTGGACTGATATCTATCGCAGCCGTGTGACCACTGCCGCCGAAGCCGTGGGGGACATCCAATCCGGCCACAGGGTGTGGATTCACCCCGGGTGTTGTACGCCCAAGCCGCTTGTTGATGCGATGGTCGGCCAGGCCGACCGGCTCCGTGATGTCGAGGTGGTGCACATCCTGACCCTGGCGGCGGCGCCCTACGTCGATCCAGGCATGGAGGCGAGCTTTCGCCACACGGCGCTTTTTACCGGAGGCAACGTTCGGGCCGCGGTCAACGCCGGCCGTGCCGACTTCGTGCCGATCCACCTCCATGAGGTCTCCGAGCTGATCCTCTCCGGAATCATGCCGGTCGACGTCTGCCTGATCCAGCTCTCGCCGCCGGACGAGCACGGTTTTTGTTCCTACGGGGCCGGCGTTGACGCGACCAAGACTGCCGTGGAACAGGCGTCGGTCGTCATCGCCATGGTCAACCAGAAAATGCCGAGAACGCTGGGCGACTCCTTCGTCCACATTTCCAAGCTGACCCACATCGTCGAGGCCGACGAGCCGCTGCTGGAACTGCCGATGGCAGGGGAAATCTCCGAGGTCTCCCGCAAGATCGGCGAGCACATCGCCTCCCTGATTCCCGACGGAGCGACGCTGCAGATGGGCATCGGCGAGATTCCCGACGCCGTACTGTTGTTTCTGGGTGACAAGAAACACCTGGGTGTCCACACCGAGATGTTCTCCGACGGTTTGGTGGACCTCTTCGAGGCGGGCGTCGTGACCAATGAGCAGAAGACGCTGCACCGGGGCAAGATTGTCGCCTCATTTGTTATCGGGACCAAGAGGGCCTTCGATTTCGTCGACAACAACCCCTTCATGGAGTTCCACCCCAACGAGTACGTCAACGATCCCTTCGTCGTCGCGCGCAATGACAAGATGGTCGCGATCAACTCGGCGATTTCGATTGACCTGACCGGCCAGGTCTGCGCCGATTCAATCGGGACCTCGATCTACTCGGGCTTTGGAGGCCAGGTGGACTTCATCCGCGGCGCGACCCGATCGAAGGGGGGCAAGCCGATCATCGCTCTGCCCTCGACGGCCAAGGGGGGCACGATCTCACGGCTTGTGGACACGCTGTTGCCCGGGTCCGGTGTCGTGACGACTCGGGCCGATGTCAATTACGTCGTCACCGAGTTCGGTATAGCCGATCTGTGGGGCCGAAGCCTGCGGGAGCGGGCGCGGCAGTTGATCGCCATCGCCCACCCGGATTTCCGGGAAGAACTCGAACGGGCGGCCCGGGAGCGGAATCTGTTGTGACAACCAGTTACTGGTAGGTAACGCAGCTCAGCCGGTATTTATTAAGAAAACGGGAGAGAATGATGATTCGAAAAAACGTGGTTCTGATAACGGGAGCGAGCGGAGAAATCGGGCACGGGCTGATCGAACGAATTTCGGAGGCCGGGCAGTC